>DATHVL010000086.1:0-1996 GCA_035461325.1 Pyrinomonadaceae bacterium | reverse complement strand
AGCCCTCCGGTGCATCCGCCTCCTGAACGGCCAACGCAACTTCAAGAGCCGACAAAAACCCAAAATGCAGATAGGCTGAGAGGCGGGACGATCCATCCAGCTCCGGCTTATTGCGCGTCGCGGCGTAATCCGGAAGGATCTCGTCGATGAATGTTTTCAAACGCTCGCGGCCGGCTGCCGTTCCTCCGCGGTACATTTTAGACGGCGTTACGGAATGGTCGATGTCACATTCCGCAACAAGGGCAGCGATGTTTTTATCATTAACCTCTATGTCGGGACAGTCCACCGCCAGGCCCGCTGCATCTACTTCGACAGCCTCCTCGACGAACGGTTTCAGATAATGCGGCAGCAGCTTGTGGATCTTTTGCCGGATGGTATAGGCTGCGTACTCTTCCTTATCGAATTTCGACATCGGAATGATGCCGTTCGAATCCACGGCGTGAACCGGTATCTCGAGAGCCTCGGCAATTCGCCGGTTGTGTTCGGGTATGATGAAGCACGGGTAATCGTCGGTCACTAACAGTGCAGCGTCCTTTGCCAATTGTGCTACGGTTCGCCTTGGGCTTGCTGCATCTTTTTGCAGATAGAAGATGTATCGGATGCCGAGGTTTTCGAACTCACGCTTTTTCTCCTCAACGCCTTCCAGGATGAATGTGTGCAGGCGATCGCTTGCCCACGGGTAGTAGTACTTAAGCCCCTCGTAAACAACAAGCGGGAGCTCGAGTTCATTCGCTTTTCGGATCGCCCATGTGAGCGCGTGATTGGCCGACACGCGTTTGTACATCTGCATCCAGTAAAGAACGTAACGGCCGCGTTCATTCACCTTCCTGTCATTCAACTGAACAACTCTTTCATTGATCCGCATTGGTAAGTATTATAGCTGTCAGTTCTGTTCCAAGAGTTAGCGATCGGAGACTTATGCGAAACGACCGTCTTGCCTTTTTAAAAATTGCCTCCCACGATGCCTTCGTCAGCATCAGACGATCGGTTTTATTTCTCTGTGCAATTTGTCTGGTCGTTGGCAATGTTACCGCGCAGGAATTCAGGCAAATACATCCCGGAGTCGAGCACTCGTTGGATGAGCACAAGATCGACGCCGGCCCGGTAAAGATCAACTTGCTGCGGTTGGATCTCACAAAAGTCCGACTGGATGTAAAGCTCGGGATGGACGCGGTTCTAGGCACTGAGACTACGTCGTCCATCGCAAAACGTCATCGGGCAGTCGCGGCGATTAACTCAGGATTTTTCAGGTTCGATACCAGTATCTTTGCCGGGGACCCGGCCGGGGCGCTCAAGATAGACGGCGTGGTGCTGAGCGAGCCCGACCGGGGCCGAGCCGTGATCTTTATCGACAATAGACGCGATCGCACAGTAGTAGAGTTTGGACGTTTCGGCGCTCGCGATTGGGTCGAGGTTGGCGGACTTGAACTGGTGATCGATGGAATGAACCGCGAACGAAGAGAAAATGAGCTGCTCATTTTCACTCCGGAGTTTCACCGGACCACTCTGACCTCGCCGGAAGGAGTCGAGGTAATTGTCCGCGGTGACCGGGTCGTTTCGATCCTGAACGGAATCGGCAGTCTCGCCATCCCGTCGGACGGATACATACTTTCGGCGACGGGAACCAAACGGCACGAGATAATGCGGTCGCTCCGCATCGGCGATCGACTGCGCAGGTTTACCGCCGTTGTGCCGGTCGGGGGCGAGACCACGCCCCCGGCGCAATACAACTTTGAGGACCATACCAACGGCGTTTCCATCTTGTTGAAGAACGGTGCGATCAACCTTACCTGGGAAGCGGAGCGTGCTATAAGGAGCTTCGCCGAAGATCGCCATCCCCGCACGGCGGTCGCGAAGCTCAAGGACGGAAGGCTTTTGATGATCACGGCAGACGGTCGACAGCCGGGAGTGAGTGTCGGGATGACGCTGCGCGAATTGGCCGAGTATCTACTTTCGATCGGCGCCGTTGATTCGATCAATCTCGACGGCGGCGGGT
>DATHVL010000085.1:0-2282 GCA_035461325.1 Pyrinomonadaceae bacterium | reverse complement strand
CCGAAGATGTTCTGCACGTGTGATTTGACCGTGTTTTCCGAGATGTCGAGCGCAAACGCGATCTCTTTATTCGACATGCCGCCGACGATCAACCTCAGGACATTCGATTCGGTGGGCGTCAGCTCTTCGCGTCCGATGTTTTCGCTGAGCACGCCGGCGATAGAGGCCGGAATATATTTCCGTCCCGCGGCGACGGACCTGATCGCCTCGACAAACTGCGCGGGATCGAGATCGTGCGTGATGTAGCCCATCACGCCTTGCTTTAGAGCTTTGCTGATCTCGGCGTCGCCGGCACGTTCGGCCAAGACGATCAGCCGAGCCCCGGGGGCGTGTTTGAAATAATTTTGGAGATCGTCGATCGCGCACGAATCGGGCATCCGCAGGCTAATGATGGTGACGTCGGGCCGATGCGCGGTGAAAAGTGTAAAGCCTTCGGCCCCGGTGGCGGCCTCGGCGATGATCTCGATATCGGGTTGTTCGCTGAGTATCGCACCGATGCCGATGCGGACGAGCGGCTGATGCTCAATTAGCAGTACTTTTGTAGTTTTAGCGCTCATCGGCTGCGAGTGCGGCAGCGTATTCGACTATCGGGCGGATCAGATCCGTGTCGTAATTCGTCTTCACGTTCTGCATTACGGCAGTTATGCGTTCGAGTCCCATTCCGGTATCGACCGAGGGAGCGGGCAGCGGCGTCAAAATGTAGGAGCCGTCCTCCCTCTGCGTGCGGTTGTACTGCATAAATACGAGGTTCCAGATCTCCATCGTTGTGTCGCCGGGGCCGTTGACCCAATGCGGTGAATTTCTTGAGGGGTCACCGGGGTCCTCACCCATGTAGTAATGGATCTCAGAGCACGGGCCGCAGGGGCCAGTGTCGCCCATCTGCCAAAAATTATCTTTGCGGCCGAAAGCCAGGATCCGTTCGGGTCGGGCGCCCACACGCTCCCATTCGGCACGAGCCTCGTCATCGGGACCGACCTCATGATCGCCCTCAAAGACCGAGAACCAAAGACGTTCTGTTTCGAGCCCGAGCTCATCGACCAGGAATTCCCATGCGTACTCGATCGCCTCTTTCTTGAAGTAATCACCGAAAGAGAAATTGCCGAGCATTTCAAAGAAGGTATGGTGACGCGCGGTTTTGCCAACCTCGTCAAGGTCGTTATGTTTGCCGCCGGCCCGGATGCATTTCTGGGACGAAACGGCACGCTTGTAGTCGCGCTTTTCGATGCCCAGAAACACATCTTTGAACTGATTCATCCCCGCATTGACGAAAAGCAGCGTGGGGTCATTGGCCGGCAGCAGCGGCGAAGAATGCACGATCTTGTGCCCGCGCTCCTCGAAATACTGCAGAAACTTTTCCCTGATCTCATTACCTGTCATAAAGCAAGAATTTTAGCACAACGCCCATGGCACCAACATCGCGCAAAAAACCGGGCCGCTTGATGACGCGGCCCGGGCAGAGGGAAAACCTAAGGGGCAAACTATTATTTAGGCATTACGACGGAATCGATAAGGTGAACGACGCCGTTCGAGGTCATCACGTCGACCGCCGTCACTTTCGAGCGACCGCCGTTCTCATCCATCAGAACAACGTCGGAGCCTTCGATCATCGCGACCAGCTTGCCGCCTTGCACGGTCGTGAGTTCGGCACGGCCGTTTCCTGCCTTGATCGCCGCCGCCACGTCTTTAGCAGCGATCTTGCCGGCGACCACGTGGTAGGTAAGCACCTTGGTCAGCGCAGCCTTGTTCTCGGGCAGGAGGAGCGAGTCGACCGTGCCGGCCGGCAGTGCTGCGAAAGCATCATTTGCCGGAGCGAAGACCGTGAATGGGCCCGCGCCTTTTAATGTATCGACCAAACCCGCTGCTTTAACGGCAGCGACAAGCGTCGAAAGGCTGTCGGTAGCAACTGCGGTGTCAACGATGTCCTTTTTGGACTTGGCGCTCTTGTACTGAGCGGACGTCTCGACCGACGAAATGCCGAGTGTCAAAACCAGAGCAAAAAACGCAAAAAATATCTTTTTCATAATCTCTCCCTTTGTTCGAAAAATTTTTAAGGGAACTTCATTCCCTCTGCAATTGGTTTTCGAACTTGGGTACAGATCGGATTCAGAAATATTTTTTAATCGTCGTCGATGTCGGCGGGAAGCGATGCGAGCTTTTCGCGGACCAATCCGTAGCCGAATCCGAGCCGCATTAGGTGGTCGTAGCACTTTTTTGTTTCTTCACGTGTTGCGGGAGCTCCTTTTATGCGCAGCCGTTTCTCGATGGCCCGGTCGATCAGCTCG
>DATHVL010000084.1:0-7643 GCA_035461325.1 Pyrinomonadaceae bacterium | reverse complement strand
AACACGCCAAGGCGTATTACTCTCGACACTATTCGCCGGAGTTCTCCGAAAAGATCGAGGTGACATACACAAGTATGAACCCCGATGAGATAGATCGGGCACTTGAAGCGGAGTTCGACCGCGATGGCTGGCGCGAGAAGCTTGGCATCCCCCGCGACGCTTTTGTCGTCATCACCGTTGGGAATTTCATTGACCGAAAAGGCCGTTGGACACTGCTGGAAGCAGCCGCGCTTTTGAACAAAGAGCCCGCGGCAAGCGATATCTATTTTGTATGGCTTTCGCCGTTCCTTCCGGAAGGTGAGGATGCCTTTAGGGTGGAGGGCTATGGCCTTGGCGGCCGCTTTCAGGTAGTGCTCTCCGACTCTGTCGGTACCGAACGCCTCGACGTACTTAAATTCTTTCGCATCGCGGACGTCTTTGCTCTCCCGAGTTTTGTCGAAGGGCTTCCTATCGCTCTGCTGGAGGCGATGGCTCTCGGCTTGCCATGTATTTCCACCAATGTTTTCGCGATACCGGAGGCATTAAAGCACGAAAAGACGGGCCTCTTGATCGAAGCGGGAGATTCGGCGGGGCTTGCCGAATCAATCCTTAAATATAAGGACGAGCCGGATTTCCGCGCCGAGATGGCCGAGAGCGGTCGCGAGTACGTACTCAGCCACTTTGACGAGCGTGAGGTTGCCCGACGCGTCGTTTCCGCATATAAACGTGCTCTGGATCTGGAAACGTGAGCAAGACCGCCCCCCAAACTTCTGCCGGTGTTGCCCGTAACGCCGTTTACGGTGCCCTAACATGGGTCCTGCCTCTTCTCCTCAGCCTTGCCGCAACACCCATCATCGTGCGTGCTCTGGGAATCGAGACCTACGGCATTTATGCGCTCGTTCTGGGGCTCGTCGGGTACTCGTTCAATTTCGGCATCGGCCGCGCCGCAACAAAATACATTGCGGAATACCGCATCGATAACGAGTTCGAAAAGATCAACAGCGTCGTTTCGGCAACACTTTTCCTCAGTGTCGGGTTCGGCCTGGCCGGAGTGATACTTCTTGCACTGCTTGCTCGCCCCCTCGTGGACGATGTTCTGCTGATCGAGGCCGGGTCGCGTGAACAGGCAGTAACCGCGATCTATATAGCATCGCTGATCGTTCTGGTCACCAGCATCAACCAAGTATTCGGTTCGATAATTCAAGGCCTGCAGCGATTCGATGTCTATTCGAAGCTCTTTAACGCAAACAGCTTCGCCCTTTTGATCGGCAATATGGTTCTGGCCCTAATGGGCTTTGGTTTGAGCGGCCTGCTGACCTGGAACCTGGTCACCCTCACTTTATCTACTTTGGCCTTCGCGATTCTCGCAAAGCGGCTCCTGCCAGAGCTTCACATAGGGATCGCAGGGGCTCGCGTATCTCTGCGTTTGGTTTCGGTTTATTCTCTCGGCATCGTCGGGTATCAAGTTCTCGCAAATTCGCTTCTATTGTTCGAAAGAGGATGGATCACGAGGGTGCTTGGAAGTGAAAGCCTGACTTATTACGCCGTGGCGATGTCCATCGGTGTTTATATACAGGGATTTTCCGCGAGTCTCACGCTGCTGCTCTCGCCCCTTACCAGTGAGACTGAGCGTAATAGCTCCCGCATGGCCTCGATCTACCAGCGCGCTACACGGCTCGTTTCCGTGTTCGTCCTGTTTATGTCGCTGATGGTGATCGTGGGCGCCGAACAGTTTCTGACCCTTTGGCTTGGTGCCGACTTTGCCGCGAGAGCTGAGCTACTGCTAATTCTTCACACCATAACCTTCGCGTTTGTTTCGGTGACGGGCGTATCGTGGATGATGAGAGAAGGCCTCGGCGTGCCCAGCCATAATTTTTATATATTCATTGCATGTTTTGTCGTGGCGATGGCATTAATGATCACACTTGTGGAACCGTACGGCAGCACGGGGGTTGCCGTCGCTCGCCTGGTTGGATTCTCGCTAATGTTCTTGTCGATTCGATTCTTCGAGGCATGGCTATTTGGAAGCATGCTCACCGATTTTTGGCTGCGTCTACTTGCCCACTTGGGGATCGCCGGTGCAGCCGCCGCTGTTGGCCAATGGGCCGTGCTGAACTACCTATCGCTAAGTTGGCCGGTTTTCGTCCTGAGCGTTGCATTCGCTGGTGTGATATATGTCGCCATGCTGCTGGCTTTGGGATTCCTGTCCTCTGATGAGAAACTATTGATTCGCCGGATGGTGCTGCGCCGCTCCTCAGATGACTACTAAACTAGGTCTTGTACAACGTATGGATCTGATCCTGGGCGCTTGCGTCGGCAAGAGTGTTCTCCATCTGGGCTGCACCAATTATCCATATACGCGTGAAGCCATAGAACGGGGGATGCTTCTCCATCACCGCATACAAGATGTCGCATCCGAACTTTACGGTTTCGACTATGATCAGAAGGGGATCGACATCCTTGCCGCTGGTGGAACCAAGAACCTTTATAGAACCGACCTTGAAGAACTTGCTTCCGTTGAGCTCGAACGGAGGTTCGAAGTAATAGTCGCGGGTGAGATAATTGAACACCTTGTAAATCCGGGCTTGTTCCTCTCTGGGATCCGGCGGTTTATGGGGCCGGAGACCAGCCTAATAATCACAACGGTCAATGCCTATTCGGCTACCCGATTCTTAACGTATTCACTAAGAGGAAAAGGGGGATACAACGAGCCGGTTCACCCGGACCACGTCGCATATTTTTCCTACAAAACGTTGGGGAAGATGGTCGAAAAAGGAGGCTTGGCAGTGCGCGAGTTTTATTTTTACGACATAGGGCCAGAGCATCGCCCGACCAATCGAAAAGTGGTGAACTTGTTAAACGACATTTCAGTTCGATTTGCTCCTCAACTCGCCGACGGGGTGATCGCCGTTTGCGGCCTTTCGGCAGAGGAGCCAGCCGCCGAGCAAACCGGTGCCGTTTAGGTTAAAATATCCATTTAATGGCCACGTCACCTCAACAATTGAGAATGCCGCCCAGATCATCGGCACCCGGCGGCCTGCTTTTGCCAGTTGCTTTTCTCTGGGGCCTTCTCCTGCTTGTCGGGGCCGTATTGCTATGGTTTGGGTTTGATGCCGGAGAGGCGTATGGCAACTTCTACCTTCTCCCATGGATCCTCTTGACTGGCATTGTCGTTGCCTCGCCTAGCATCTACCTGCTTTATATCGGTAAATTTGATCTTTTTCATCCGCTTGTTTTTGCGGCATGGTCTTATATTTTTCCTGCGTTCGTGATCGGCGGCGTCATAATCGCCTTTGACATGGTCTCGTGGTACTTCATGTCCTTCATCGAGGATCCGAGGTACAACCTGCCCTTAACCCTGGTCTATATTGCGATCGGATATTTAGGACTGACCGTCGGATATTTTTTGCCCGTCGGGAAATGGATGGCAGAGACCTCGGAAAAATTCTTTCCGAAATGGGACTGGAGGCCTGACCAAGTGTGGCTCGGCGGAGTGGTCCTCCTGATCATCGGTATCGCCGTAAATTTGATCGGTTTCATTCAGGGACTGATCGGATACCAGCGAAACATTGATATCGGCGCTTACGACGGGCTGCTGTACTTCCTTGTCACCGTCTTAACCGCGGGTTCGGTCCTTTTATGGCTGGCAATTTTTATGGTGCGTGAACGCACCGGCGTGTTCTTTTTGATCACGGCACTTCTGATAATATTCATCCCCTTGCGGATGGCTCTTCTCGGAAATCGCGGAAGTTTATTCGTCGGTGTGCTGCCTGTTGCCTTCGCATTCTTTTATTCGGGACGCAAGGTACGGTTTAGATACGCCGCAGTATTCGCGTTAATGATCGGCGCGGCACTTTTTATTGGTGTGGCCTACGGCACCGCGTTTCGTAATATTCGCGGGGGTGAATCCCGGGCTGCCGCCGGCGACTATATGGGGCATGTAGTCGCGACTGTTGACCATCTGATTGAGGCCGACCCGGTGGTGTTGGCCGGTGATGTTTCGCATGCTTTTGTGGAGCGTATCGAAAATCTCAGCTCGGTTGCTATCGTCGTTTCCAACTACGAGAAACTGGCTCCATACGAGGCAAGTTACGGGCTCGAGAACAATATTATCAACGACCTTACGACCTCCTTCATTCCGCGTTTTGTTTGGGCCGATAAGCCGACTACATCAGACCCGCGGGCCTATTCAGATCTGTATTTCAACTTCGGTGACAACTCTTTCGCGATCTCGCCCTTTGGCGACCTCTTGCGTAATTTCGGGCCGTGGGGCATCCCATTGGGAATGATGGTGCTGGGTTTCTATCTGCGCTTAATCTATCGGGCACTGATCGAGACGCCCACGCCCGCAATGTGGACGAAGACCGTGTACTTCCTTATGCTGATGACCGTCTCTTATGAAGCGTTTTACGCCACCATTTTTCCTTCTGTTGTCAGAACTGCCATAGTCGCAATGGTGGCAATGATCATTGTCCACTTTCTAGTTCCGAAACGCTTAACCAGATGAGTAAGGTTCTCACGATCGCAAAGTGGACCGCGGCGCTCGGCCGAGATCCACAAAATTTTCTCGGGGCAAGGTGGATCTCGCCCTTCCTCGAGCGCGTTCCGGGATCAGGCCAACGAAAGTGGGCGCTTCGGATACTGGCGATGAGCCCGCATTATTTTTTTGACCCCGACCGGGATGATTTTCAAAAGCATCGAGACCTTGATGCCCTCGAGGCATCATTTGATGAGGTAACGCGTTCGCGGATCTTAATTTACGACAACATCTTAAAGCCACACCTTACTCCCAGTGATAGGGTGCTTGATTACGGCTGCGGACCCGGATTCATGGCGAAGGCGATATCAAAAGCGGTGAGCTCGGTTACAGCGATCGATATATCCCCGGGAGCGATCGCATGTGCACGAATTCTGAATTCCGACACGAATATTGAGTATCACGTTGCGAAATCTGAGACGTTCGATATGCTCAGGAAACAGCGGTTTGACACGATATACAGTTATGCGGTGGTACAGCACGTCACGGATGAGGTCCTTCGAAGAATTCTAAGCTCCTGTAGCGAGTTGATCAAACCTGGAGGGCGCCTATTGCTCCACGTGCAGCTGCCGGACGACGTCTGGCGCACAGAAGCCGATTGGCGGAACGACCAATCGATAAAAGGGAAGCTGCGTTTTCGATACGGCCTGCATTGCTTTGCAAGGACGGAAGAGGAATATAACAATTTCTTAGCCGATGCAGGTTTCGAGATCGACCATATCGAGAATATTTCAGATCTGATACACACGGGTGAGAAAGAGTTGGAACAACAGCGGCTGATCGTGGCCCGAGCAACGGGGAGCCGCACAGATGGGTAAGACGGTTTTTACCAACGGGTGTTTTGACGTCCTGCATCCCGGCCACATTGACCTGCTCAGAAGGGCCCGGGAGCTTGGCTCGCGTTTGGTAGTGGGCATCAACAGCGACGAATCGGTTCGGCGGATCAAAGGTCCAGGCCGGCCCGTCCTCAACCAGGATGATCGCCGTTCGATGTTGCTTGCTCTTTCAACCGTGGACGAAGTGCTTATTTTTGATGAGCTTACGCCTGAAACATTAATACACAACATTAAGCCTGATGTACTTGTTAAGGGCGGCGATTGGAAGGTCAGCGAGATCATTGGGGCTGATTTCGTACTAGGCGAGGGAGGCGAGGTCCATTCGCTTCCATTGCTCGAAGGGTACTCATCCAGTTCGATTCTCGCGAGTTCCATGCGGCCTCAGAAAAACGGCGAGACGTCGGTAGGATCATCGCCTCTTGCGCTTTCCCTCGATGAACATATCAATGTGCTTCATAGTACAAAAGAGCTAATCGCCGGGGAGATCGAGGCTTGTGGTCGACTATTGACCGGAACTTTGAAAAACGGCAATAAGGTCCTGATCTGCGGTAACGGGGGCAGCGCTGCCGCTGCTCAGCATATTGCGGCCGAATTCGTTGGACGATATGAGAAAGAGCGTCGTGCCTTCGCGGCCGTCGCTCTAACCACCGACACCTCTGCACTTACGGCTCTCGCTAACGACTATGGATTTGAAAGGATATTTGAGCGCCAGGTCGAGGCATTAGCCGTCGAAGGCGATCTTCTTATCGCGATCAGCACGAGCGGCACATCGCCGAATATCATCGCGGCAGTGATGGAGGCTCGCCGTCGGGGATGCAAGGTCATCGGTATGACGGGGGCAAAAGGAAAGAAACTTGCATCGCTGTCGGACCTCTGCATCATGGTACCGTCGGAAAGGACCGCCCGTATTCAGGAGGCGCATATAACGATCGCCCATATTTGGTGCGAAATGATCGACCTATCAGTGGTGTCGCCCATCTCTGAATGAATATCCTTGAACAAATATCCGGGACCCGGGTGCTGGTGGTCGGCGACATTATGCTTGACCGGTACTGGTGGGGCGATGTTACTCGTATATCGCCGGAAGCGCCGGTACCTGTAGTTCGCCTGCGCGGGAGCACGGTCGCACCCGGCGGAGCCGCGAACGTTGCGGCGAATGTAGCGGGCCTCGGAGCCACGCCGATCCTTGTTGGTGCCGTTGGAAAAGACCCTGAGGCCGACGAGCTAAGGGAGTCGCTGGGATCGATCGGCGTCGAGCATTCCGCCATTGTGGCACTTGCGGACCGGTCGACAATTGTGAAAACAAGGATCGTCGCACATGGACAGCACGTCGTTCGCGTGGATCGCGAAGATTCTCCGAAATTTGACGCTGCCGATGATCCGCATGTGATCAAGGCTTTGAAGGCACAGCTATCGAGTGTGCAAGGCATCATACTTTCTGACTACGGAAAAGGCTTTCTGTCTGATGCTGTTATTAACTATCTGATCGGTCACGGAAGCAGCTACGGCATCCCGGTCTTTGTAGATCCAAAAGGAAAGGACTATAAAAAATATCGCGGGGCGACCATGATAACGCCCAATCGCCGCGAGGCCGCCGAGGCCTGCCGCTTGAGCGAGGATCTGCCCGATCTGGTTCAGATCGCAGGCCGGATGCTGCTCGAGGACATAGGCGTCGGGAATGCTCTGATCACTGAAGGAGAACACGGTATGACGTTGTTTGCGCCCGGGCAGGACCCGTTTCATATCGACGCCCATGCGGTCGAGACCTATGACGTGACCGGGGCCGGCGACACAGTTATCGCAACGATCGGGACAGCTCACGCGGCCGGTGCGACGTTGGCAGATGCTGCAGAACTGGCGAATCGTGCGGCCGGGATCGTCGTTCAGCAGGTAGGCACTACTGCCATAAAATCCGGGGAACTGACGGCGTGACGCTGCGCAATGAAGGTTGTTTTCATCGAAAGGCACCGGGCGGATACACCCAGCATCGAGACCGTTTTCCGTCGTCTGGCCGAAGGCCTCGCCACGTTGGGCATCGACTCGGTTTTCGAGAAGCTTCCCTTTCCGAACGGGCCCTCGGGTATCTTACGGAATTTGAGCAAGTATCGCCCGTCTTCGGGGGATATCTATCACATCACCGGGCATGTCCATTATATTGCGCTCGTTTTGCCGCGGTCGAAGACTTTGTTGACAGTGCATGACCTGCGAATTTTGCAGGTAAGGAAAGGGCTCCGGCGAGCTGTTTTGAAAAAACTCTTGTTCGACTGGCCCGTTCGGCGGTTGCATTGGAT
>DATHVL010000083.1:0-4511 GCA_035461325.1 Pyrinomonadaceae bacterium | reverse complement strand
AACTCCAACGCCGTCACCCACGGCCACTCCGACCCCAACCCCGACCCCGTCGCCTGGTGCGATCAGTCTTTCGGCTTCGGGTTACAAGGTTAAAGGCGTGCAGCATGCAGACCTTTCCTGGACGGGAAGTTCAGGGTCTGTCGATGTCCTTTTCAACGGAGGCAGTGTAGGATCCAGCAATTCCGGATCGTTCACGCACAATATAGGCAACCGCGGAGGCGGGTCGTACACCTACCAGGTGTGTGGTTCATCGGGTTGTTCGAATATTGTGACGGTGACGTTCTAGCTTTCGCACATCCCGTCAATAACAGCGGTGGGGGCGGCAAGGGCCGTCCCTGCCGCTTTGTTTTTCGCCCTTGAATCTGTTAATATTTGCGTTTTGTTCAAAGCTTAAACGGCTTGCCGCATTCCTTATGAAAGAGACCGTATCAACTGAAAATGCGCCCGGCGCGATCGGCCCTTACTCTCAAGCAGTCAAGGCCAACGGTATGGTCTTTTGCTCGGGTCAGATCCCGATCGATCCGGCCACCGGCGAGTTTGTTTCCGATGATGTCGCGGAACAGACCGAGCAGGTGTTAAAGAATCTGGGAGCGGTGCTCGAGGCGGCGGGTTCTAGCTTTGACCACGTGGTAAAGACCACCGTGTTTCTTGCGGATATGGGTGATTTTGCGGCGATGAACGAGGTTTACGGCCGCTATTTTTCGGACAATAAACCGGCACGGGCTACGGTCCAGGCCGCCGGGCTGCCGAAGAACGCCCGGGTTGAGATCGACTGTATCGCACTTGCCTGACGCATCTGCCCCGGGACCAAGAAAAGCCAAATGCCGTTTCCAGCATTTGGCAACCAAAACCCGGATGCGAAGCACCAATGTGTTACGCAGCTTTGATAATTTTGCCCGATTTAATGCAGCGGGTGCAAACTTTCATCCGCCCGTTACCGCCATTCGGCAGTTGAACACGGACCGGCTGAAGATTGGGATTGAATCGCCGACGCGTCTTATTGTTCGCGTGCGAAACATTGTTACCAAATTGCGGCCCTTTCCCGCATACGTCGCAACGTTTTGCCATAATTAGTGCCTCCAGAAGTTCGAGGATATTAAATAGAGTTTTGTAAAACTCAAAAACAAGTTTTATACCAAATCAGAGACCGGTTAGTCAAGTTATCATGTTAAACCATACCCTAAGAGGAGTAAATTCCACTGTGCTTAATTTTAGAATGAGGCATCTGCTTGTCGCACTCGCGGCCGTATTCTCAGTCGTTGCGGGGGCGTGTTCGGGCGGCCCCACCTCAGGCCCCGGAGCCGTTGACAGCAACGAGGTCGCCGCCCGCGTCAACGGTAAAGAGATCCGAATGGAGGAGGTCGAAAAGGCGATCAAGGCCCAGGCCGCCGGCCAGGAGATGAACTTCTCGCCCCTTGAGCTTGCATCCGCCAGGCTCAGCATACTTGAACAGCTGATCCAGACCGAGGTGATGTACCAAAAAGCCGAAAAGGAACAGACAGTTCCCAGCGACGAAGAGGTCAACGCCGAGATGAACAAGCGAAAGACCGCGAGCAATCTGTCTGCCGAAGAGTTCGAGCGGC
Source organism: Pyrinomonadaceae bacterium (assembly GCA_035461325.1). GTDB lineage: Bacteria > Acidobacteriota > Blastocatellia > Pyrinomonadales > Pyrinomonadaceae > OLB17. Next base: position 2,928 of record DATHVL010000083.1, on the reverse strand, counting down.
AAATGACACAGGCCGGCGAGACCGAGGCCACTTGGCGTGAGAATGTGAAGAAGGAAATGGCGATGTTGAGGCTGCAGGAGAAGATAGCCGGCCGCGTCGATGCTCCCCGCGACAGCGAGATTGAGGCCTTCTTTAACGGCAATCGCGAACAGTTTAAGAACAAGCGAGGCGCCGAGCTTGCCGCTATCGTCATTGACCCCTCCAACAGCGGCCCGGGCGACACGACGACAAATGAGGCCGAGGTTAAGATCCGCCTCAACGAGATCGCCCAGCGTTTGGGTACGACCGATTTTGCGACGGTGGCCCGCGAGTTCAGCGAAGACCTCGAGTCCCGCTCGCGCGGCGGCGATTGGCGTTACTTCACTGAGGATGAACTGAAACAGGCTTTCGGGAACCAGGTTGCCGATATCATTATGAATCAGATGACCAACGGCCAGGTTTTTCAGAACGCGATACCTTTTGATAATCGAATCCTGATTGTCAAACTTCTTCGTAAACAGGAACAGGACGAAGACCTTTCGCTCGAGAGTCCGCAGGTCCGCCCGCGTATCACCGAGCTTTTGATCAATGCCCGCAAGAATCTGCTGTGGCAGTCTTACGCGTCGATCGCGCTCAACGAGGCAAAGGTCGAAAATCTCCTCGCTCGAAAGGTGGTCGAGAACCCGAACGAATTGAGCGGAGCGCGGCCCGCGACGGCGTCCACACCGGTCGCGGATGCCACCGCCAATGCTAATACCGCTGTGGTTGCGAACACGAATGCAAATGCTGCCGGGAATGCCAATGCGGCTGCGGCGTCAAATGCTAATTCTGCGGCGAACGCGAACGCCGCTCAGTAAATAATCACCCCGCCGATTCGGCGGCAGGATCGGGCCACAGGAAAAGGTCGGGCCTTCCGGCTAGATCCTGTGGCTCTTTCGTATTCCAATGCTTTTTCGGCTTTCAGATGTAAAGAAATCCTTCGGCGGGACAGAGATCCTCCGCGGTGTTTCATTCCAGATCAACCCCGACGAAAAGGTCGGGCTGGTCGGCCGTAACGGCTCCGGCAAGACGACGGTCTTTCGCATTATCACCGGCAGCGAAATGCCCGATTCCGGCGACGTCGTGAAGATGAACGGCCTCAAGCTCGGACTGCTGGACCAGCACGTCGAATTCAAAGAGGGCCGCACTGTTCATACCGCCGCCCTCGCGGCGTTCAAGCATCTTCAGGATATCGAGACCGAGATGCGACGGCTCGAAGAGTTAATGGCGACGGATCACTCCGACGCCGTTATGGAACGCTACGCCGACCTCCAGACGGCATTCGAACAGGCTGACGGCTTCACCTACACCGCCCGGGCAGAGGCGATACTCCTGGGCATGGGGTTTTCTCGCGAGACCTGGGAGATGAAGACCGAGACACTTTCCGGCGGGCAAAAGAACCGCCTCGGGATGGTCCGCCTTCTGCTTTCGGGTGCGGACGTGTTGCTGCTCGACGAGCCCACGAACCATTTGGACGTCAACGCAGTTGAGTGGCTTGAGCAGTTCCTTGCCGATTACGACGGCGCCTATGTCGTCATTAGCCACGACCGCTATTTCCTCGACAGGACGACTGAGCGCATCATCGAGATGGAGAACGGCCGGGCCGTCAACTATAAGGGCAATTACAGTGCCTTCATCGTCGAAAGGGAACTTCGCCGCGAACAGCAGCGCCGCGAATATGAGAATCAGCAGGCTCTTATCTCCAAAACTCAGGATTTCATCCGCCGCAACATCGAGGGCCAAAAGACAAAACAAGCCAAATCCCGCCGCAATATGCTCGAGCGGATGGATCGGATCGATGCCGTAGCATCAGAACGCTCCGGCGGCAACTTCGGGCTCAAAAAGGTCGAGCGGGCCGGAACTAATGTGCTGACGGTCGAGGAGCTTGCCGTAGGGTACGACGATACGGCTCTCGCCAAAGGCATCGATTTTACGCTGATGCGCGGGGAGGTCATGGGCATTATCGGGGCCAACGGCACCGGCAAAACGACCCTGCTCAAAACACTGCTCGGAAATCACCGCGAACTCGACGGCGAGATCCGCTGGGGCACCAAGACCGACATCGGATATTATGCACAGAATCTGGACGATCTGGATCCGAGGAATGAAGTGATCCAAGAGCTTCGCCGCGTTGCACCAATGGCAGATAATGGCGAACTTCGGTCTTTCCTGGCGCGGTTTCTCTTTATGGGAGAGGACGTGTTCAAGCGGGTCGGCGATCTTTCGGGAGGTGAAAAAGGGCGCCTTGCGCTGGCCAAGCTGATCTATTCACGTAAGAACGTCCTGATCCTTGACGAGCCCACCAACCACCTCGACATCCCCGCACGCGAGGCCCTCGAGGAGGCGCTGCAAGAGTATGACGGTACTATCATTACCGTTAGCCACGACCGCTTCTTCCTCGATAAGCTGGCCAGCCAGATCATGAGCTTCAGCCCCGCAGGCGAGGTCGATGTTTTTTACGGAAACTACACCGAATACCACGATTGGAAGGCTGAGAAAGTACCGGTAACCGGCAGGGAAAGGCCATCGCCTGCAACGGACGAAATTGAACTTGCACCATTGAATAGGGAGACGAGCCCGCTTTCGAAGAATCAGCGGGAGCGGCTTGAGAAGCGGATGGCGGAGATCGAAAAAGAGATCGCGGATCGTGAGGCAAGATCCGCACGGCTGTCGGAAGAGATGTCGAAGCCCGGGGCAGCTGCCGACCACACTCTCTATGAACGGCTAAATTCGGACTTTCAAGATGTCGAACTTGAAACGGCCGAACTCTACAAGGAGTGGGAGGCCGTGTCTCATCAGCTCGGTTAGCCCTCGATGCGGTAATTCGGTGCTTCTTTGGTGATCGTTACGTCGTGCACGTGCGACTCACGCAGGCCGGCCGACGTGATCCGAACGAACTGGGCCTTTGTC
>DATHVL010000082.1:0-4876 GCA_035461325.1 Pyrinomonadaceae bacterium | reverse complement strand
ATCGCGGCTGAGGCGATCCGACGGCATCAGACGTCGCCGACGGCATCTGCGGCGCTCGGGCGGATGCTGACCGGGACGCTTTTGATGGGTGCAACGCTAAAAGAATTTGACCGGCTGACGGCGAAGATCGACTGCCGGGGGCCGGTGGAGGGGATCGTCGCAGAAGCCACCACGGCCGGGACGGTTCGGGGATATGTGAAGAACCCCGCGGCGGAGCTGCCGGCAAATGAGAACGGAAAGTTTGACGTGAGCGGCATAGTCGGCGAGGGAACGTTCTATGTGATACGCGAAGCGGGGTTCGATATCGGGTTTCGACCTGATCCCTATATCGGTTCGGTGCCGATCGTCTCAGGTGAGATCGCGGAGGATTTTGCGTATTACCTGGCGAAGTCGGAGCAGATACCCTCGGCCGTACTGCTTGGGGTGCTGCTGCAAAACGAGGAGCCTTGGGTGAGTTCGTCCGGAGGAATAATGATCCAGATGATGCCGGGGGCGAACGAGCACATCATAACGATGATCGAAGATACGATCCGCCACGCGCCGCATCTGACATCGGTGATCCATGAAGGCGGCGGCCCGGAGGATCTAATTAAGATGGCCCTTGGGGAGATAGATCATGAACTGCTTGAAACGCGAGATGTTGCATTTGCCTGCACCTGTTCGCAGGAAAAGGCGAAAAGCATGATCGGAGCACTCGGGCCGGAGGAAGTCAGGTCGATGCTGGCCGAAGACGGCGGGGCAGTGATGACCTGCGGCTTTTGTAATGAGACTTACCGGTTGGGGGAAGAGGATCTGAGGGAGATGCTTGCCGAGAAAAGCTAGCAAGATAATTATTGTTTCTTTGGTATGAAGATGGGCTGGGTCCATGCGATAAGCCCGTTGGAATCGCGAACGCGAGCTCGGACATAGCCCTCACCACCGCGGATCTGATAGACCGCCGGATCGGATCCCGTCTCGGCGAGGACCCGTCCTCCCGATCCGATGAACTCGGTACGATAGCGTCGGCCTTTTGCCTCTTTTATATCGACCGTGAAAGTGGACTCGGTCGACGAAACATCGTCGAGTTCGACACCTGTTGAAGAGTAGAAGTCACCGTTTCGCATCGCTGCAAATATCGCAGTGGCGGTGAGTTCCGTAGAACGCACATAGATCCATGCCTGTCCGGGCAAGGCGGCGGATCGGTCGCCGGGCCGTTTGAAAGTGTGGGAATCGTCGTTGGCGATCCCGTAGATAACCATGCCCGCCGTTAGCAACTCGTCCCAAATGGATTCGACAGAGGGGCGGCCGCCTCCGCCGTGGTTATTGACCAGCGGGTGGGCGTTGGCGATCTCCATGAGATAAATGCCTTTCAGCTTGCGGATCTCATCGGCAGAAAGTGCCCATCCGAAATTCGGATGATTTAGTTGGGGGAGCCCGCCTGCCTTTGATACGGCGTCGATATTTTTTTGGAGAGACTCGACCGGGTCACCGGCTTTCGCGGGAATAACTACCTCAGATAAACCAAGTCCATTGATGTGATATGGGAGGTTGTTTACTCGATCAGTGACCTCCTGGCCGCTGAAGACAACAAAGACGTTTTCTTTGCCGAACATCGAATTCAGAGAATCGACCGGCGTGATGTATTCGTGATCGGTGATGACGACAAAGTTATAGCCGTTTGAGCGGTACCATTTGACCACCTCGTCCGGGGAGGAATCTCCATCGCTGTTATTAGTGTGGGTATGTGTGTTGCCCTTGTACCATTTTACACTTTGGGCGCCGGCATCCGTGCCGACCGAGATCAAGGCTAGCAGAGCCGATATCATGACGAACCATCGCATGTAGATCCTCATTTCATTACCCCCCGTAGATACAGTTTCCCTGTTCGGTTAAACGCGATGGGAGCAGAAAAGCGGACATCAGGAGGCGCCGATCTCGCGATAATCACTGCGAAAGTAGAGCAGCGGGTCGCCGTCGCTAACCGTTGCGGATTCGACCTCGCCGATGAAGATCGTGTGATCGCCGCCGTCGCCGGTGTTTCGCACCTTGCATTCGAGATTCGCCAGGCACCCGGCGATAAGCGGCAGGCCCAGATCTCCGACGGTGAAATCGATGCCGCCGAATTTGTCTTCTAGTGGTGCGGCAAAGCGTTCGGAAAGTTCGGATTGCTCAGACGAGAGAAAGTTGACGGCGAAGACGCCCGATTCGATGAAGACGGGATGACTATACGCGGCCCGCTCTATGCAGATGAGGACAAGGGGCGGGTCTAGAGAGACCGAGGAAAATGCTGAGACGGTGATGCCGTGAAAACGGCCGGCTGCATCTTTAGTAGTAACGACCGTAACGCCGCTCGGAAATCGTGAGAGTGCTGAGCGGAACTCGTCTTCTGAAATCGGCATAGGTTAACAAAAATCTAACCCAACCCCGGAAAAGAATCAAAAGAGGCGGGTTTTGAATACGGGGGGCGGTAACCGATAATCTGTATCCGAATGCAGGAATTGCACGAATTTTTGGAACGCTCCGCAGTTCTCGTTAATGCCGAACTCGACCGATCCGTACCGGTGATCGAGGGGCCAGCCGGCGAGCTCAGAGAGGCAATGCGATGGAGCTTGTTTGGCGGGGGAAAGCGGTTTCGGCCGGCCCTGGTATTTGCCGTGGGAGGGAGTTTTGGGGCCCGGGACGAGGAGGTTGTCGGGACCGCGGCCGCGGTGGAGATGATCCACACATATTCGCTGATCCATGACGACCTGCCGGCGATGGACGACGATAATCTGCGGCGGGGGCGAGCGACGTGTCATAAGAAATTCGGCGAGGCGACGGCGATATTGGCCGGGGATGCTCTGCAGGCCCTGGCTTTTCAAACGATAGCGGAGGACGAACGGATCGGGGAAGGCATTCGGTTACGGCTGCTGCGGGGGCTCGGAGATGCAGCGGCGGGAATGGTCGCGGGGCAATACCTTGACCTTGAGGCTGAGGGAAGGACCGTCTCGGCAGAGGAACTGAAGCAGATACACCGAAACAAGACAGGGGCGTTGATAGAGTTCTCAGCCGTGGCAGGGGCGATCATCGGCGGTGCTGATGAGGAGGAGAGTAGGATCCGCGAATATGGACGCTCCGTTGGGCTGCTGTTCCAGATAGTCGACGATATTTTGGATGTGACGGAATCGACAGAGGCCTTGGGGAAGACAGCAGGGAAAGATATAGCTGCCGAGAAAGCTACCTACCCGGCCGTTATGGGGCTTGAGCAAGCGATGAGTTATGCCGCGGAGGTATGTGAAACGGCGAAGGCGGCGGCGGTGGGCCCAAGCGGAAATGACCGCCATATGCGGGCGATCCCGGAGTATCTTTTGAGAAGACGGGCATAGATCTTGGCGAACCGATCAGTTCCGCGTACACTTGACACATACTGGAGATTATTCGTAAGATTTCAGTTCGCCCTTGAGTCGGTAAGGGCGTCGTTTTTTTGACACATTGGTGTGGGCAACGTGCCGAACGGTCGGCTAATTTAAGATTCAGGGCACGTACGTCAATTGGTAGACAGCCTCCCTTACAAGGAGGAAGTTAGGGGTTCGAGTCCCTTCGTGCCCACCATTCAAAAAGAAATTTCCTTCCAGGGAATTTCACGCGGAGCCGTAGTTCAGTTGGTTAGAACGCCAGCCTGTCACGTTGGAGGTCGCGGGTTCGAGCCCCGTCGGCTCCGCCAGTTTAGATAAAGCCGTTCGGTTGATCACCGGGCGGCTTTTTCTATTTGCGTTGGGATTCGATCTTAGTCAGCATGACGGCGTCGGTCCTGAGCTTGCCCCGGACTGCAGCGATGCGCTTATTGTCAGGTGAGACAGCGACGTCAAAAATGTTGTCGGGTTTGGCTGAATAGAACACACGCCGCCGGCCGGTCGTCAGATCGTGGTGCCATACGGTCGCAAAAGGATCTTCGCCGCCTTCACGGAGGCGGTAGATCAACGAATTGCCGTCCGGCATCCACTTGAGCAGGCTTATTGGTGAGATGTCCAGAAACTGGTGCGGCTCTGCGGCATCGAGCCGACGTACGGCTAGCCGCGAGGCTCGACGCCCATCCTCAGACAATGCGTAAACTACGTGCCTACCGTCCGGTGATAACCGCCAATAGGTGTCGCTGAAAAGAGGTTCCTCTTTAACTATCCGCCCGTCTAACGTCGCGGTAACCAGTACCTCGCCATCGCCCTTATGCCACTTATACATGACGTGCCCGCCGTCGGGCGAAAATCGCGGTTCGACCGCCGGGCCATCGACATCACTGATCATGACCGGGCTGCTGCCGTCGATGTTCATCCGCCATATCTTACGCTCGCCGGAGCGTTCTGATACAAAAACGATGACGCTGCCGTCCGGTGAGACCTCCGGACTATAATCCGCGGTGTCGTTGGGGGTCAGCTGCTGTGCGCCGGTCCCGTCCGGCCGGACCGACCAGAGGTGCGGCAGATTGTTATCCACGGCATCGTAAACAACGACGTCGGAGGCGGCCCACACGGCTTTAAGATATGCAGTAGGCTCGGGAGTGATCTTCCGAAATGAACTTTCGTTACCCGGCTCGCCTACCCAAATATCGGTCGCCGAGCTTCGGCGGGCGGTGACGATCGATCTGCCATCCTGGCTGACACTTAGGCCGAAATAAGAATTGAGATCGTTGGTGATGCGGGTCTCGGTACCTGTCGCCGGATCGACGAGGTAAATCTGATTCAACCTCGAGAACGGGTCTTCCTGGTTGACCAATAGGGCACGATCCTCGGCGAGAACATTGATCTCGCTGATGCGTTCGCGACGGGGAGAGAGGATGACGCGTTCGCTTCGGTCGCGGAGCGAGATCTCTATCAGCGACCACAATTCGTTATGGCCGACATTCTCGACGCGGCTGACGTAT
>DATHVL010000081.1:0-3534 GCA_035461325.1 Pyrinomonadaceae bacterium | reverse complement strand
ACTGCGTTCAGCATGGATTTTCAAGAGAGCATCCTGCTTCGGCTGCGGAAGTGTTCGGATACTGTTAATACTGACTGCTTGCGATGCACGGATATTAACGGTGACCCAATGGAATATCAGACGATCGTCGCAGTCGATGGCTCGGGAAAGCCGATCGATTTTCAGGGAAATCTACTGATCGGGCCCGGAAATACTTGGTCGTCCGACCCGCAACCCCTTCGCTTTACAGGGCGCGTCACACGGATCGACGGTGTCGGCCGTTTTGTCGAGCCTATCTTAAAGATCGAAAGCGTTCCCACGTGAATAACCTACCTTGCCGTTCGGAACGGCACTTGCGTCTTATCTCCATTACGCAGAAACGTGTAACACAAGCGAACAGCGGCGGCGATTTTGCGCGCCGCTATGGAGGTAAATATGGAAAAGAATCTTAGTAATTTGAAAGTAGCGATATTGGTGGCAGAGGGGTTTGAACAGGTCGAGCTTACCAAGCCGAAAGAGGCGTTGGAGAACGCGGGTGCGACGACGAAGATCGTTTCGCCGGCCGAGGGACAGGTCGAGGGCTGGAACCATTTTGACAAGGGCGACAAGTTCACGGTCGATGTTCCGCTCAAGGAGGCGAACCCGGCTGATTTTGACGCATTGATGCTGCCGGGCGGCGTAGCGAATCCGGACCAGTTGAGGATGAAGCCGGAAGCGGTGAAGTTCGTCAAGAGCTTTTTCGAGGCAGGGAAACCGGTGGCGGCGATCTGTCACGCGGCGTGGACGCTGATCGAGGCAGACGTCGTGAAGGGACGCAAGATGACGTCATGGCCGTCGATCAAGACAGATCTGATCAATGCGGGGGCCGAGTGGGTCGACGAGGAATGCGTCGTCGATCAGGGGCTGGTCACCAGCCGTAAACCGGAGGACATCCCGGCGTTCAACGAAAAGATGATCGAGGAGTTTGCCGAGGGCATTCACCGCGGACAGAAGGCGGCGACGAGTTAAAATCACGGCGCCGGAATGTAAAAAGCCCCGTGTCTCAGGGATGAGGCACGGGGCATTTTTTTATTCAGCCGGTTCCAGCGCGGCGAGGAGGGACTCGGCGGCCGCGAGCAGTTCAGCAGCGGCGTCGGCGGGGACGTGCTTGCCGGACTGTGCGTTGAGGTGATCCATGAACGCACGGAGCTCGCTGCGGGCGTCATCCAAGTCATCGGTTTCGATAGCGACGAGAACGCTCTCGAGCTTGGCGATGAGGGCTCTTGCGATGCCGCGTTGGAGCGGGGGATCGTACGAGCTGATCGTGTCGACCATCGCCTGGACGCGTTCGGCGGGGGTCTGGGACGGGGGCGGGGGCGGGGCGACCGCTTCGAAGAGAGCCATTCCCACGACGGCGCCGCTGGTGCCGATCGTGCTCGCAGGCAGTGATCCCAGAAGCGTGAGTTGGCCGGTTCCCGGGTCGAACCCGACAGTCCCGACGTTGCGGCCAAGGGTATTTCCGACAAAAAGCAAGCGGCCCGATCGTGCAATGGTGACGACACTGGGATAAAGGCCGCCTGTTGCGACCGTCGATGTCGCTTGGGGAACGGTCGCGTCGCCGCTACCCGAGATGCGAAACGCCTGGAGCTGATTCACCGTTCGGCCCGTAACGAATAGGAACTCGCCGTCGGGATGGAGGACGGTGTCGATCGATCCGGCAAGAGAGGGGAAGGGGCTGCCCGCGACGGGCGAGGGAACGCCGTCGGTGGTTGTGAAAATGCGCAGTCGGCCGCTTTGATCAGCAGAGTAGAGCCGGCCCTGGTTGTCCATCGAAAAGCCCGTCGGACGTGCACCGCCCGAGTTGTAGGGTGAGCCCGGGAGCAGTGACAGCGATCCGGTGGCTGCGTCAACGCCGAGGCCGGCGAAGGTGGTGCTAAGCGAAAAGCCGCCAGCGTAATAGTAGCCGCCGTCGGGGCTAAAGGTACTCGAATAAGGGTTGGCAGAACCGATCGCAAACGGACTGCCCGCGACCGGGAATGCCCAGTCATTTGCAAAAAAGAAACTGTTCGCAATGCCGGTGCCTGAGGTGCCGCCGACAATTACGGGTGAGCCGGATGGGTGAACGGCCACCGTACACCAGGTTGCGCTAGGCAGGGGCAACGGGCTGTAGGGCAGTTCGGCAATGGCCCCGGTTGACGGGTCGATGGAATAGACCGAAAGCGTATCGGGCCCGTCGTTTAAAACGTAAAGACGGAGCCGCTCGGAATCGACCGCCATCATTTCGCTATTGAGTGCGCCGGTCCCGATATTGCCCGTCGTATAGGGAAATCCGGGAAGCGCGGTCAAAGCGCCGGTTTCGGCGTCGGCCGCGAATCCATAAATCCGGCTCTGAGCACCGGACTGAGTGTTCAGCACATACAGATAGCCGGCCTGAGCATTAAGAGTAAGAACGGAACAAACACAAACCGCTAAAGCGATCGTCTGCCACATTCGGGAAATCTTCTTCATAGTTTTCCTCCACTGGTCCTGAAAATGGGTAAACCCAACATGGGCCTTCACCTGTTTTCGCTGTCGACGATCAGCACCCCAAAGGGCGGTGCCGCGGCTGTATTTTCAAAGGGCGAGGGCCGGCGGAAATTGATCCGCCGCCGCTGCGTATCGGTAAAGACACTCCCTCATTTAATAGAGATCTCGAATCGGGTCCGATTTCCAGAACTTCAACGGAGCGTGGTAGTTGCGTTTCGGCGGGATGAGAAAAGCGTGGCCATGCGGCGGCAGTTCTCGAAGATGATGGATGTCGGTTTGCCGGTCTCGGGATCGGCCTCGGTGAGCGATGCGGCTCGGGCGGCTTTGACCAGCCAGGCTCGCGACGCGGCACGGTTCATGTCATACGTGGGGTCCCATCCCTCGTCGTCGGCCGCGAGGTCCGCCTCGTCGGTGAGGGCGGCGGCGTCAAGGATGTCGGAGACCTCGGTCTCGGTGAGTGCGGGCTCGGCGTCCCAATCGGTGAGCATTTTTAGTTCTTCCAGAGCTGTCATTTGTTACTCCTTAAAATAAAAGCGGGCCGGTCGCCCGGCCCTGAATGGTTATGACTTGTCGGCGATGAGCATCGCGAGGGCGAGGGGCCGAACCACCTTCGCACCATAGACGTGCAGCCCTTTCACCGCATCCCCGAAGCGCTTTTCGGGTTTGTAGGAGTGCAGATCGAGGATCTGTTCGACGTAGGCGGTCGCGATCGAATGGCCGGCGACGATCTTATATGCCGAACCCGCCGTGTTGGGAACGTTGTTCGATTTGAGGATCCGGAAGCCTGCGGCCTCGCCGACCTCGCCGTTCGCCAGCCGGCGATCTGAGGCTACGGTGCCGGCCTTGATGAAGCGGTCGTCTTTGAGCAGCAGGCCGTGGTACCACGCCGGCACGACAACGAAGCGGCCCTCGATCGGGATGTTGGACTCATCGAGCAAAACGCCGAGATCGACAAGGTGCTCGTAGGCGTCATCCTTGGTCGGAACGATCGGGGTTACCGTCGAGCCGATGGTGTTCCCGACGCTGACGGCCTGGGTCATCGTCAACGCC
>DATHVL010000080.1:0-2962 GCA_035461325.1 Pyrinomonadaceae bacterium | reverse complement strand
GGGCCTGCTTCTTCTGGGCGTAATAATCGCGTTTGGGATATATCTGGCGAAGGACAGCGTCGCGGCTAAAAAGGCCGGGCACTCGCTTTTGAAGCTCGCGCTCGTGGCTCAGGTCGTCTCTCTGGCACTTTTGATCTCGGGCATCCGATCCACCGATAACGCGCATGCCGCCTTGCAGGAACAATTAGCAGCTAATCCGACACAACTTGTTGTTGCGGGCCGCGCGATCGCGGAACGCCAAGACCTGACCGCAGCCGAGTACGCCGCATTATCCAATGCCCAGCTCGAGGGCGCGGCACGTTCATATCTGCAATCCAACGGGCCGTCGTTCTATACAAGCCTGCGGACGAACCCCGTCGAGGTTGCCGGCCTGATCACTGCACTTTTCGGAACTTTCTTTGTGCTGCTGTTCGCGTTCAGGACCGAGTACATGCTTGAAAGGCTACCGAGCCTGGAATCTCTAGACCTGTTAATGTACAAGACCGCCTGTCTAGCCTTTGCGGGGCTCGCGATGCTCCTGATCACGGGGGCGATCTGGGCAAATGAATCCTGGGGCCGGCCATGGGGTTTCGACTCGAAGGAGACGGGCGCCCTGGTCGCGTGGTTGACCTACGCCGCCTTCCTCCATACCCGCATCTCGCGCGGTTGGTCGGGGCGGAGCTCCGCGTATTTCGCAATTCTAGGTTTCTTGCTGGTGATCTTCACCTATCTCGGCGTGAGTTATCTGCTGCCCGGGCTGCACAGCTACGCGTAGGCCTTAATTAACGTCCAACTGTAATGCAGCAAGGAATTGTATTTGGCATCGGCGGGCTGGTTCTGGGATTAGTTATCGGTTTTTTTGCCGCAAATTCCCTTAACCGGCCCGGCTATGCCGACGCCGTTCAACCCGGGTTTCCGGCTGACACTTCACCCAACGAACCGGGCAGCGCTGCCGCTATGGGCGACGTTGCCGAAACGCTCGACCGTGCCGACAAAGAGCCCGACAATTTCGCAGCCCAAATGATGGCCGGGGATATGTTTGCCAAGATCGGCAACTTGGACCGGGCTATCGAATATTACGGCAAGGGGCTCGCCATGCGGTCCGAAGATCCCGCCGGTAATCTTGTAATCGCAAATGCCTATTTTGATGCGGGTAGGTTTGAGGAGGCCGGCAACCACTACGCCAAGGTTCTTGCGATCGACCCTGACAATTTCGCCGCCCGCACGGATCTGGGTACAACTTTTGTTGAACGGCCAAGTCCCGATTATGATCGAGCGATAGCTGAATTCGAGCGCGTACTAAAAACCCATCCCGATCACGAACCCACTCTCTATAATCTCGCTATTGCCTACCACCGAAAGGGCGACATCGCTCGAGCTCAGGAGTTTTCATCGCGTCTTTCCGCCGCACATCCTGCAAGCCCTCTGATCGCAAAGCTCCGCCAGAATCTTGAGCCTAAGTAAATCTAATCGATCCCGACTCTCAGCACTTCACGCATCGAGTAGCGTCCGATACTGCCGTCCTGTTCGATGACGGTCAGCGTGCCGCGATCGATCGTAAACCTCAAAACCTGTGACATCGGCCGTTCGATCTTTGAGCCGTTTCGAAACTGGATCACCAGGTTAAACTGCCCCGGTTCCTTCTCTTCCGCCACCGCGTCGGCTTTTTCAGGTTCCATCGCTTCTTGGGGAAGTTCGGCGTCGGCCTTTTCCTCAACTTCTACCTTCTCGTCTTCTACTCGCTCGGGCGTACGCTCGGGTTCCTTCGTCGGCGGCAGATCGGGCTCAGTTACCACCACTTCTAAGCGCGAAGGCCTTTCGGGCTCGTCGATGACTTCTTCCGGTTCCGCGACCGGCTCCGCTGCCTCGACCTCCGCATCCGCACGGACTCGATCGTCCTCCGGAACGTCATCTTCATCCTTTCGGCTCTCGGCTACTACGTCAGGCTCACGCACTGCCTCGATCGCGGTAACGCGCGGCGGCTCGACTTGGGCATACTGCGAAGGGTCGGTGATCGCGGCAAAGCTCCCGGCAAATTTAATTGTGTACTCTGCCGGATCGTCATTCGGCGTCCGCCCCTGAACCCGCAGCAACATCTTTTCAGGTTTGCGAAGATAAACAACTCGGCCTGTCTCGCTCAATTCACTATCGGCGAACAGGACCATTCGCGTCATCGGCCGCAAGCCCTCGAGATTAAAGACCTCGATCGTCCCCGCCAGGTTTCGCGTCACGACATTGATGAATACGTCGCCCTGCTCACCGTGAAAAACATAATAATGGCTGGTCTGGCGAGAATCTCCGATCGCACGCGGCGCAATGCTGCCGCTGACCGCATTTGTGACGATCGGCGACGGAAACTCCTGAATTGTAGATTGTGCACGGCCGGCAAGGGCCGCGGTTAGGACGAAAATAATCGTAAGAGCGTATCGCATCGCAGGAGGGCCGTCAGTCTCGTGTCCCGTATAACTCATTCGGACCGTACCAAAGTTTTCTTTAGATGCACCAGCCGCGAGGTTTCTTCATAGCCAAGCCGTTCGTGTGCGATCAGGCTAAGATCATTTCCGATCTCGGCGTCCGACGCCATCTCCTGACAGCCTCTTGAAAATGCCCACTGTTCAGCAGCACGAACCAGGGCCGTCCCGATTCCCTGCCGCCGGAATGCTTTATCAACGTACCAGCCTTCCAAATATCCCACGTCCTCGGTTTCGCAATCCTCGACAAAAGGCCGGATCCCCGCTTCCAAAAATCCGATCAGCCGGCCGTCATCCACCTGGGCGACAAACACAGCTTGTGTGTCGCCGTCTTCGATTATATCCAGCATCTCGGCTTTATGATCGTCGTCCGTTGCACGGTCCCACAGCTCCTTTCGAAGCCTGAACCATTCATTGAGATCTGACTCCTCGAGTGGACGCACGGTGACGGCGGTGTCGCTCATTGAAAGCGATAATAACAAGTTATCGCAATGGCAACAACATATAACAAA
>DATHVL010000079.1:0-5860 GCA_035461325.1 Pyrinomonadaceae bacterium | reverse complement strand
CGGATACTGGCTCAGCGACGAGGTTTCTGCGGCGATGCGGACCGTTCCCATCGCAGTGCCCCCAAGGGCAGTAACACGCTCGGCGAGTTCGTCAACGTGTGCCTCCACCTCAGTGGCGACCTGATCAAACAGTTCGTGCAGCGCAATAAAGCTCGGGCCCTTTACGTTCCAGTGTGCCTGTTTCGCCTGTGATTTAAGGTCCATTGCGTCGGCGAGCGATTGATTCAAAAGTTCGATCACCTTCTCGCGTTTGCCTTTCGCCAGATCGATCTTCGTATTATGCATTTCCATATGATGTCTCTCTATTTAGAATTATTCTAATTCTATTCTACAGAGAAGTCAACCGTTGAAAGTAGTGCAAGTCCGAGACCTTATTGTCGATTCGGAGGGGGACTCCCAAATCCGCCCGGAGGGCTGCCGCGTGTCGGCACGGCCGGGCCGCTTCCGCCGCGAAACAATGGTGTAAAAACCCATTTGGAGTGGTTCTCGATGCCGTAATATGTAATGACGGAGCGTGCTTTACTTTGGCTGGCCACGCCGATGAACGGGGTATTGTCGGTGACAAGGTCGAAGTCTTCCGGTTCTGTGAGGTCTTCCTCACTTTGCGTGTTGATAGAATTGACGATCACGATCGAATAACGGTCCAGTAGCTGCGTGGGATTTGAGGGAAGAAGGCCGTTGTTATAATCCTGTACGCGTTTACCGAACGCGGCGATGGTCTGCGGATCGGGCTTGATCAGACGCCACTTACCGTCGTCACTCAGCGGATCTACGGCAGCCGATTCGCGCAGGATCATCCGTTTTTTAGTGCCTTGCGGGAGCCCCTCGAGGAGGTCGTCCATGGATTCCGGAAGCTTGGTGCCGCGATGATAGATGACGAATTCCTTGATCGCCTCGGCCACTTCTTCGCCCCGGCGAATGGATTCAAGTTCCTTTTCGCGCTGGATCTCCAACTGCACTGAGGGCGCGACTGCGAGCAAACCGACGGCGAACAAGGCCATGATCGCCATCACGGCCATCATCGTCATACCCGCTTCGCCGCGGGGATCACCGGCCGTCAGTATCCTCTTCGCCATCATCCTGTTTTGAGTTGTTGTCGCTTGGCGTGCGTTGGGGGCGCGGGGCTCGGTTGCCCGGCGGTACGTACCTGGGAATATTCGCCGGTATGCCGGGAATGTCGCTCATGTCGATGTCAACGTCTTCCGGCGGCATGACGTCCTGGAATCCGGGCGGCCGCCCGCGAACCGGACTTGTCGGCGTCGGAGCGGAACTGGTGACCGTTCCGGGCGGCGGACGGAAGAGCTCGAGGCGGTGGCGGAACCCTAGGCTGGTATCCTCAAAGACGGTCTCAACTGCAGATATACTTACGAGCCGGAAGCGCCCGCCCAGCACATCGTTCAGCCGCGCAGCGAACTCGGTCGGTTTGCCCTGTTCGCGGAATACTGCAGTGTCATTGTTTGCGTGCTGCCGGGCTATCATCCCCACGTATTGGAACTGCGGCCGAGGCGGTGCCTGCACGTTCATCATCGTCTGATTCGAGTAAAGTTTGCCGTCCGGCGTCTGCACGACGATCTGGCGCGAGCCTTCCATCGCGATCAGGTTCGCGGGGACCTCGGCCACGAGACGCTGCGCGCTAAGGAAGGTCGTCGCCAGCGGTGTCTGGCTGAAATATATTCGAGACTCCGGCGTGAACTTATCGCCGTTGACCTCGATACGAACGGTCTTCGACCCGGCATAGACGCTCTGCGGATTCACGTAAGCGACAAAGATCGGCGGGGTCGGCGTCGGTACAGGTGTAGGCTGGATAAACGGAGTCGGCGTCGGGGCCACGTACGGAGTAGGCGGCGGCGGTTCGTAGAAAGCAAAGATGTTGCGGCCCGGGTCGGGAGCCGAAAACAGGCCCGGGCGATAGAAGACCGGCGTTGTTTGCCACTCAAAGTTCTGATCTGCCTGAGACGGCATTCGGACCTCGCGCAGCTCCCTCGAAGGCGAGCCGTTGGGCGTCGGCGTCGGTGTTACCTCAACGGTGACGCTCGTCCGACTGCCAAAAAGGCTCTGGCCGAATGCGAGATAGAGCGACGCAAGCGATAGCACGCCGAGTACTGCCGCCGCGATCATCTTGTTCCGTTCATTCGGTGATTTGCCTTCTAAAATACGCATCTACTCAATAATCCGTGCAAGCCGTTACTGCATTGCCGTTTCAAGTGCCCTGTCTTCACGCTGAAAATACGCCGCCATTTCAAGCCTCAGTGCGACACGCTCGCCGTGCGTACGGCCGCGGGGCTGAGCCGGCTGCGGGACCGTTTGCTCGGGCATTCCCGTGATGGGATTTATATAGGTTTCGGCCGGTGCGACGGTCGTCTGGTTTTCGGTCGCGCCGGATGCCTCGCTCGGTGCAAGTTCGACCGAGCTGATAATTACAAATTCGTTGCCTGTCTCGATCTCGCGAATAAAACGCCGGAGATTCTGGTACGAGCCCTCAACGGTCATCGTGATATACATTCCCGGGAAGAGGCTGCGGAAACGTGCACGGCCACGTTCGGCGTCGGACTGATTATTCTGGTCAATGTCAGCCAACTCCAGCGGCGCGTAGGTCGGCCCGTTGGTGTTCGTTAGCCCGTATGCTCCGATCAGGCCGTTGATCCTTTGGTAAAGCGACGTGCGACCGGTGACCGAAGAGGGAAGATATCGAACCTCAAAATCGTCAACGCTTGCTGCTAGTTTTGCAACCTGGGTCTCGGTATCGGTTATATCTCCGTATTTGGACTTTGCCGATGCCAACTCTTTTTCAAGGTCGTCCCGTCGGGCCCGGTTCTCTTCAAGTTCTGCAGATGACGGGGCCACGATGAAAATGTAAAAAAGTATCACCGAAAGGACGACCAACATTGCGACCGCGAAGACGGCGATCTCGGTCTGCCCCCACATTCCGGCATAGATCTTTCGCGGGCGGTCTTTCGGTGCGATCGGGAATTCCGGTTCTTTGGTGACGATGATCGTCTCGTCCTCGGTGAGCAGCACGGTCCGATCCGTCTCGTCGATAACGACGGCGTCGTCCCGCGTGGTGCCCATGTCGTTGGTCAGTATCTCGGTTTCCTCGATCCGCTCCTGGACGTTCTCAAGGGGCTTGTCGTTATTCATTTGTGCCTCCTTGCGAAAGTGCAACTTCGCCGGCATTCGGGTTTACGCCGAACGGCGGGGTATAAACGACGCGGAGCGTGTATTCGGAATAGGTCATCCGCTGGTTGGTCTGCAAATTTTGGCTGCGTAGCTCGGCGTTGAAAACGCCCGAGTTGTTCATCGCGCCTATCATCGACATCACGGACTGGTAATCGCGGCTTAGAACGGTCAGGTCGAGTTCGGCACGGACGCGGTCGCCGTCGCGATAAACATTTTCGACCGAGATGCGCGAGGCGCTGACGTTGCCGGGTATCACGGATTCCATATCATAGAACAGCCGTGACCAGCCAAAGGTCTTGTTGGCCACCAGCTTGTGCGAGGCAACCAGCAGGTCGCGCTGAATGGGAGACAGTTGCTGCTGAACCTCGGCCCCCCGGGCCTTTAGGGCCGCGATCTGTTCTTCGAATTCTTCAATATCCTGTTTAGCTATATCATTTAGGCGATTATTTTCGTTGAGCTGCGAGATAAGCAGCAGCATTGCCGCGACCGAAAAGGCCATGAGCAAAAGCGAGAGTATATATGGCGTCGTCCGATTCCGGAACGGCCTGCTGGCAAGATTAAGCTTTGTTATCACGCGTTGTTTATGGGTGAACTCCAATGGGCCACGGGGCCCAAGGCTTGAGTTTACCACAAAGATCCCACCGATTTACACGGTTAAAATGGGTACCGGTTGCAAATTCTTTTGACGCGGCAAGCGGGAACGATGTTGCTTGCGATAGATATTGGGGAAGTGGATAAAGGGCCTCGGCAGCCAGGAGGGTTTAGGCCGCCGAAGCCCGAGTCCAAATCAATGACATTTGCATTGTTTGGATATGTCGATGCGGGTAACCCGCGGCATTTGTTAACGTGCGACGAGCGGGACGTCGCCGGTTGATCCGAATGGCAACGCCGTATAGGACCCGTCGCTGCTTCTTAGTACATACCAGTAGCCGTCAGAGGGCCGAAATACGGCGACATCTGTTTTGCCGTCGAGGTCGTAGTCGCCTGCGACAGGTATGTCTCCGCTGAGCCCGAACCGCCACATACTAAAGCCGCTGTCCGAACTTCGGTAGATGTACCAGATCCCTTCCGAGGGGCGGTAAACCGCGAGGTCCGCCTTGCCATCGCCGTCGAAATCACCGCGGACAGGTTCGTCTTCACTAACGCCCCACCGGGCGGCGGAGAACGCGCCGTCTGAGCTGCGAAGCCAGTACCAAATACCGACCGACGGGCGATACACAGCGACATCGTCCTTGCCGTCGCCATCGTAATCAGCCGGGACCGGTATATCCTCTGCGATGCCCCATCTGAGAATGGTGAAAGTATCGGTGCTGCTGTTCCAGATGTACCACTCGCCGGATGACGGACGGTAAACCGCGATGTCTGCGCGGCCGTCGCCGTCAAAATCGCCCCTCGCCGGTATGTCCGTAGCGAACCCGAATTGAACCGATTTGGTGCCCCCATCGGAACTTTGTTTTATATGCCACACCCCAGAGCCGTTTACGTTCGAAAATACGGCGGTGTCTGTGCGGCCGTCGCCGTCGTAGTCACCCGAAACCACCGTGTCTCCCGCTGCCCCGAACGCTGACACTGCAATACCTGCCGAATTCATCGAGTACCAGACTCCGTTCGATGGACGGAACACTGCGAAGTCGTTCCCACCGTCGCCGTCGAGATCCGCGAAGTTCGAACGCGAGATGAGCTGGCCTCGGATCTCACCACCGGGATGATTAGTGCTCGAGATCACTGCGGACCAAAGGCCCGTCCGAAGCTGCTGAACAAGTGCGGGCGAAACATCGATGGTTACCGACGGGAAGTTGCCGCCTGAGCCGCCCGTTGTAGGTAAGGTGTGAATGGTGACCCCATCGCCCGCCGTCGATTCGATCCTGGCGCCCGTCTGTGAGCTGCTCAGGTTATGAAATTCACCGAAGATCGTCGCTTGCGTTTCGGCGGCATTGAGGTTCACTTTTATCTCACCGGTGGCCGATGTTTGAACCGGCGGCTGCACCCCCGAACCCAGGAGATGCGCTTCAAACGAGCGGCCGAACGTTGGGCTTGGGCTCGGCGAAGGGCCCGGCGAACCCGTCGGTGAAGGACTCGGACTGGGGCTTGCGAAGCCTGCGAAAATGCCGCTCAGCCGTGTTGTGCCGTTTTGGTTGATAACGATCGTCGAGCCGATAACGACGGGCGGCACCGTTTCCCCACGGTCCGTCCTAAGCCGAAGACGGGCCTCGCGATCGCTCTCAACAATCATATTGCCGACCGAAATGCCGTCCACAACCACCTGGAGAGTGGTGCCTGCCGGAAGATGGATCTGTCGAAGCCGGACCTCAAGCTCGAGCCGGCTGCTGTGAATCTCGAATTCCGCGTAACCCATCGGAAGAGCTCCGTTGATTGTCGGCCCCGTAAGGCCGGCGAAAAGATTTCCGTTCGGCGATCCACTCGGACTCGGGATGGGCGAAGGCGAACTTGTCGGTGAAGCGGTCGGCGACGCTGTGGGTGACGAAGTAGGTGAGGCGGTCGGGGAGGATGTCGGCGACGCGGTCGGGGTAGGATTGGGCCCGCCGCCGCCGAGGATGCCGGCTACCAGAACGGTCGAGCCGTTCCGCACTTGGACCGTGGAACCATCAACCGTGACCGGGACATTTTGCCCGTCTTCAGTCCGAAGCTTGAGCCTGCCGCGCTGGTCGGATTCAAGGATGAT
>DATHVL010000078.1:0-14461 GCA_035461325.1 Pyrinomonadaceae bacterium | reverse complement strand
CGGTGATGTAGTCATCGGTATGGAACCCGACATCGGCACCGGCCTTTTCGAGTGCGGCCCCGTTAACGAAGCTGATGTCCATCGTTTCGAGCTTTCCGCCCGGCGAGTCGATAAAGATTATGGATGAGGGGGCACCGGCGGCTGCGATCTCATCTGCGACCTTCCATGCCTCGGATACGTGCTGCAGCACGATGCGGAAGCCGAACTCTTTCTGCAGCCGAAGAGCTGTGAGGATATCGTCATGGCGGTGCGTGTGGAAATGCACAACGCGCTTACCGTCGAGTGCCTCTACCAAAGCTTCCATGCCCAGATCGCGGGCGGGAAGCTTGGTTGTGTCGTTTCCGGCCTTGGCGATCTTGTCCTTATATTCCCGGGCCTTGATAAATTGATTACGGACGAGTGCAGCGGACTTGGCACGAGTGCCGGGAAAGGTGCCGCCGCCAGCGCGGATCGGGTTCGTACCGTTCGCGAACTTGATGCCGCCCATATAGGCCCCCGAGGCGTCGAAGATCAGCAGATCATCGATCGTCCGGGCATTATCGCGAAGCTTGATATAAAGCGTCTGGCCGCTGTCGAGGTGGCCGGAGCCGGGCATCACATTTACTGTCGTTAGTCCACCGGCCTGAGCTCGCTGGAGGCTCGAGGATCGGACGTTGAGTGAATCGAGAATGCGTGCATCGGGCTGGATCGGGCCGGAACCGTCTGCACCTGAGCCACCGCCGATATGGCTGTGAGTATCTACAAGGCCGGGCATTACGGTCTTGCCGGACATATCGTGGACAACGGCACCGGCAGGTGCCCGGACGCCACTGCCGACGGCAATGATCTTACCGTTTTGAAAAACGATCGTGCCGCGCTCGATGGGCTGGCCGACGATCGGGATGATCCGTGCGTTGGTGAATGCGGTCGCTTGCTGCTGTCCGTAGGCCGGAAGCGCAAAGAGAGCCATAATGGCGATTCTCAAATATATTTTTTTCATCTAATATCCTCGGTCGTTGGAACTGAGTGAGTGGTGTATTGATAAATTGCAACGAAATGGTATTACTGTCAACATTATACGCACGAAATCGTAAGGCAAAATTGTGGTCAAAAGATGCCGATATATGAATAACCTCTGAAAGTAAAGAACTTAATAGAAAACGCAAAGATTTGTAAATCTTGTGGCACAGGGGTTGACTACCAATTAGCAGAGAATCTTTCACTTGGGGGGAACATTATGTTTACTAAGAAATTGGCAATTTTCGCAATTTTGTTTACGTTCATAGCCACTTTGGCTGTGCCTGAGGCTTTTGGACAGACGCGGCGTAAGAAATATCCGGGCCTGAAGACGAATATCGCTATTGTTGCGGGTGGTACCGCAGCCGGTGCACTCCTCGGCGGCCGAAAGGGCGCGGCGATCGGTGCGGGCGCGGGCTTGCTTTACGCGTCGAGCCGAAAGGGCACAAAGCGTCGAGCATACAATTCTAAGTTTCGCCGCGGCGCTAAGATCGCGGGCGGAACGCTCGTAGGTGCCGGTGTCGGTGCATGGGCCGGCGGCAAGAAGGGCGCGGTTATTGGCGGATTGGCAGGTGCGGGTGCGACCTATCTTTATACGAAGAACGGCAACCGTTACTATCGTTCGTCTAACGGACAGCGTTACTACACCCGGAACGGGCGTACATACTATGCACGATAGACTTTTCTGATCTATCCATCTTCTTCAAAGTGAGGCCGGGCAAATGCCCGGCTTCTTCATTTTAAAGATCGGATCGCGGACAGGGTCACCGTGAAAATCGCTCCTCCTGCGGGGTTAGTGCCGACTTCGATGGTGCCCCCGTGCGCGGTGACGATCGCATAGCAGACAGGCAGCCCGAGGCCGGTGCCTTTGCCGGCGGGTTTAGTGGTAAAGAAAGGGTCGAAAGCACGTTTTGCTGCCGTCTCATCCATCCCCGGGCCGGTATCGGAAACCGAGACTATAACGGAATCGGCCGCCTGCCCGATCCGAATGGTAATCACACCGCCGTCAGGCATTGCGTCGCGAGCGTTTAAGAGCAGGTTTAGGAACACCTGTTGAAGCTGATCCGGGTCCGCCTCGACCTCAGCCAATGTATCGTCCCTTTCGAGCGTCACCGTAAGCTTCTGAAAGCCCTCATCAAATCTTGCAAGGCGTAATGCGGACTCGATAACTGATCCAACATCGACCGCAGAGATTCGGGCGGGGCGAACCCGCGAGAATTCTGTGAGATCTTGTGTGACCCGCGCGATCCGACCGATCTGTGAGGCGATCATATCCAGCTCTTCGACGGTCTCGGCGTCGACCCCGTCGCGGGAACGGATCATCTGGATCAGCGAAGAAATGGATGCCAATGGGTTATTGACCTCGTGGGCGACGCCGGCCGCGATGGTGCCCATTGCGGCCAGTCGATCGGCTCGCATAAGCTGGTCGTTCATCGAACGGAGCCGCTCTATATCTTCGGCCATCTGGCGGCTCATGTTATTGAACGAATCCGCAAGCAGCCCGATCTCATCATTACTTTTTCTGAGGTCCACTTCGGTTCCATAGCTGCCTTCGGTAACCTGGACCGCGGCAAGCGTGATCCGCTGAAGTGGGCGGGAGATGGTCCGGACGATGAGCAACAGTAGTAACAGGTTGGGGACAAGGGCGGATATCACGCTGAAGACCAGGTATCGCCGCCAGCCCTCCCACGTCATCCCGTTATGAAATGCCCACCAGACGATCGGAACCTGAAAGGCGAAAAAGCTAATGATCGCGACGGTCGCAATACTTAGCGCGATCTTATAGGTGATCGGGAAGAGCCTGAACTGATCGAGGGCCGACTGAAGCGAGAAAAGCCGGAAGTTCGATATAGCATAGGCGTAGATGATCACACCCGGGAGCACGAAGATCGCACTATACGGAAGCAGATCGTAATTGCCGAAAAAAGGGAAAGCGATATTCGCCGCCGTCTTAAACAGGCCGGTGATGCCGAGGCCCCAAAGTATCGCACCGGTCTGTTGACCGCGGAGAGTGCCGCGATAACGTCGGTACTTGCCGAATAGGACCGCGGCACCGTAGAAGAATACAAAGTAAACGTAGGCGACAAAGACGTAGGCGATCGGAGTGAGATCAATGTTCAGGGAACCAGCGGTGAAGTCGATCCCCGTCCAAAGAAAGCCGAGGAATGCGGCCGGGATGAGAACCAATGCAGGTGCGAATAGTATGGCAGCCCGGTGTCTCGGTGTGCGCGAATTCTCCGGAAAGACCCATGCAAACACAACCAACGCGAACTGCATCAAGAGGGCAATCGTAAAGCTCGCGGCCGCCCACCATGCGGCCCCAACGCTCGAGTCGTAGAAATTCCAGAAGATGAGGTCTTTAGTCGTCCAGAGAGCAAGGAACGCGATGAACGCCGCGAAGGTCTGGTGCGCACGGCTCCGTGGATCGGCAACGAAAATATAAAAGCCAAGCAGTACGAGCAGCAACAGCGCAAATAGATGCAGCAAGACCAACATGGGCTAAATAGTAATTGCAGCCGGCCGAATTAGAAAGCGAACGCCTAATCGATCTCGATCTTAAGATTCATTCCCACGGCGTTTATGCTGCGGATGACGCCCGAGCGATTATCCTGACGAAGATAGAAAAACTCTGCCGAGACGTTTGGCGAGAGCTTCCGCGATATGCCGGCAGAAAATTCATTCCGCGACCACCGTTTGGCCGTGAAATCGTAGAACTGCTCGTCGGCGGCAAACACGCCGAACATCTCTTTACCGTTTTTCTTTACCGGAACCGCGAATGTGAACTTGTGGCGATAGCGAACCGAATCAGACCGTGAATGGCGTATGCGGTATTCGATCCGGTTGCGGTCCTTGATACCGAATCGTTTCCATTTCTTGTCGTAGTTCACTTCCATTCGCAGGCGATGCTCTGTATCGCGGCGGCCCCCTCGAAGCTCCTGTCCGCTGCGGTAGTAATAGGTCGGAGAGATCGAGAAATTCTTGTTAAGGCGAATGTCGAGGCCCGCACCGATGCGCTTGTCGACAGGATAAAGCCGGTTCTGGCCAAGCCGCAGCGTTCCCAATATCAGAAACGAAACGCGATTAATGGTCTTGCCGTTGCTATCGACGTCTTTTTTTAACGGCACAACGACCTTTGTTTCGTTCCAAATCTGGAAGTCGCGGTCGGGCAGCTCGTTCTGCGCAACGGTCGCCGCAGGGAGTGCAAGAAGAACGAAAAGAGTTGTAATGGAGAGGCTGAGGACGTATCTGATGGATGTCAAATTTTTGTTTCTTCCTTATTACAATAGTGTGAACCCACCGTGTAAGGGGCTATTGTTTCGGACGAAAGTTAAATCGATGTTACGGGATATTAAAAAAATGATAAATCTATGTGACACCCTGTAGTGCTACAGGCCCAAGATCGATGCAGCAAGGGTTCCGGCGATGCCGAGAGATATAGGGAGCAGATGGCTGAACTCGATGCGGTCGCCTTGACGCAGGACGCCGTGGAGCAATACGAAGAGGGGAACCAGGGTGAAGCCGACCATAGCTCCGGTTATCCCGCCGAATATCGCACCCACTATAAAAAGAAATACCCCGCCGATCGCACCGGACGCGGCTCCCCAGGCCATGCCGATGAACGGCAATGCCGTTACATAGGCGGATGCCCTGAGACCGCGGGCCCGTTCCACGAACTGAGCGGCGTACGGGCCGGTTATTGCGCCCACCAAACCCGTAACGACAGCTGCAAGCGTGAAGAGAGTGAAGAAAACCGCCCCCGAGCCTCGCGGCTCTTCGAAGAGTATGCGCAATCCGATACTGAACGTAGGGATCGATCCGATGAGTGCACCGAAAATAGAATAGGAAGCTTTTGTGGAGACGGGGCGCTTCATCGTTTCGGCGGAGAATCGTTGGCGGTCGTCGAGGTAGAGGCTGCGTTCGGTGGCCAGTTCGGCGGATCGTGAGCGAAATTCTGCGATCCGAGCTTCGATGGATTCCAGCGTACTTACACCGTCGCCTGCGGTTGCGGAATGCTGCCGCTGTTGTTCTTTGATCCCGATGATGGTCTCCATGATACTGCCTCCTTGTTACTGCCTGCCGGTAAATCGGCAAGCGCGGCCGTCAGAGCTCCGTCGTTCATTACCCCGGCGAGGCCGAGTAAATGAGAACGCACGATCGGGCTATCGGGCGAGCCGCCGTTAAAACCAAACTCTTTCAAAATATCCCCGCGGGCTCTGTTGAGATGACGCTCAAGTACGAGGCGGTTGCGTCTAATAAGGCACCGGGCACCGATCATTTGGTCGCGACTGCCGGCTGCGGATAAAAATTCGCGAGCTGAGGTGCCGGCCAGCGGGACACCGGACGCGTGTATCGCGGCGAGTCCGATATAGCGGTCAAGGGCCTCCGCCTGGCTTGATCTGACCGACGACCGAAACGATCCCGCAGCCTCCAGGATCTCGGCCTCAAATATTTCTGCGGCCGCGATGATAGTTTCCGGTGAGTTTTCACGCGTTAAGGTATAAGAGTGTTCCGCAAATTTGCGGTCCCGATGCCGGGAGATGATCCGAAACGCCTCGAGCGGCCACGCCAGCAGGGTGAATCCGACGATCAAAAGTGTTCGAAGTCTAATTGGACGCTCCAATTGAAAAAAGCGGTGCATTGCGACCGGCGCCCCCACGGCGAGATAAATGATGATCGGGTCGGTGTAGTTCATTACTATCAAAAAGGGGCAAGCGGCGTACCTCAAAATATCTTGTCCGGGACATCGCCGGAAAAACGTCTTTTCCGGCAGAACCTATCGAGGGTCGGTCGAAATATTCGTGGAACTTCGAGATCCGAGGCGGCGTACAGAGCTTAGCAGTTCGCAAATTTCGGTTCGTTTATTTTTGCAGAATGCAAACTTTCCTGAGTCGGCCGGAAATATTTCTTAGAAGCTGCAAAAAACAGAAAGCCACCCGTTCTAATCGTGGCACGACGTTTGCTTCAATATCATAACGAAAGCGATTCATACCCGAACGAAGTAAAAAGCGTTCGATTCAAGTACAAGGAGGACGTAGATAATGACTGGTAAAATGAAGGTCAAGGTGATCAAAAAGGGAACTGTAGTGAAACAGGCCGAAAAGCCGGTGAAGTCTGCAGCCCGCTCAAAGCGCGAACACGCGCGTGAAATGGTGTCCACGGTGTCAACGTGGGTCAACGATTTCCAGGCACGCAAGCGTGATGAGACAAAGATCGCTCTTGAACAACTCTTCGCTCAACCGCGAACTCAGCCTGAGTCATAGAACGGGGCTGTTAGCGAGCGGAAACGCAATCTTTTAACTTAATAAACTGAACGGCCGTTCGCGGCCGTTCTTTTTTATGCAAATCACCCTCCGGTGAGTCGTCTGTTTGCAAGAAGATCAATGTGGTTGGTATGCTTGTCCCCGTTCAATAAACGGACATTCATATGGAAAAAAAGGTAGCCCTGGTTACAGGCGCGAGCAGCGGTATTGGGCGGTCTTCGGCATTGTTGTTTGCCGAGCACGGGTACGAAGTCGTTGCCGTCGGCCGCAACGAGGCAGAGTTGGGAGCCACCAGGGATGAGGCACGCGATCTGAGCGGGTCTATCCGGATGCACTTGGCGGATATCACTGAGAATACTCAGGTCGAGCGGCTGATCTCAGAAACGGTACAGCATCTGGAGCGCATCGATGTTCTAGTGAACGCGGCAGGTATCATCAAAAACGGCTCGATAGAGGACACGACGCTCGATGAATGGGACAAAATGATGCACATCAACCTTCGGTCGGTGTTCTATCTCATGCAGAAATGCGTGCCCCATCTGGAAACAACCAAAGGGAATATCGTAAACGTATCGAGCGTAACCGGCATCAGAGCTTTTCCGGGCGTATTGGCATACTGTGTTTCAAAAGCCGCTGTGGATCAGCTCACCAGGTGCACGGCGTTAGAGTTAGCTCCGAAAGGAATACGTGTCAATGCGGTCAATCCGGGCGTGGTTGTATCAAATTTACACAGGCGGGGCGGGATGCAGGAAGACGCATATGAAAAGTTTCTCGAACATTCCAAAACAACCCACCCAATGGGGCGGCCCGGACAGCCCAGAGATGTTGCGGAATTGATATATTTTCTTGCGTCGGACGCGGCCTCGTGGATCACCGGCGTCACTTATGAAGTTGACGGCGGCCGTGCCCAAACGTGTGCCCGTTAAATAACGCCGGCCTGATAGCATCGTGAAACTGCAGCTGCTGCCCAGCACAATCGCCCACAATGGAAGTCCAACCGGCGGCCAGCACTTAACGTGTTTCGTTATCGACGACCGCGTTGCGATCGATGCCGGAAGCCTGGCGATGGCAGCGAATGACCTCCAGCGTAAGGGAATCCGAGACGTAGTGCTGACGCACGCGCACCTTGATCACACTGCGGGCCTGCCGCTGTTTGTGGACGACCTATTCGCAACGCTCGACTCACCGATCAGGGTGCACGCAACAATGGATGTTATCGAGGTGTTGGGGCGCGACGTATTTAATTGGTCCGTATATCCCGATTTTGCGGAGCTCGAGAATGACCAGGGCCGCGTCCTGGAATATTCGCCGATCGAGCCCGGCACGGAGTTTACGGCAGCGCATCTCTCGATCCTGCCGGTAAGAGTAAATCACAAGGTCCCGTCGGCGGGATTCGCGATATGGGACGGGAATAGCAGGATCGCGATCACGGGCGACACAGCTGAAGCAAATGGGTTTTGGGACGTGATCAACGGCCTGGGACGGCTTGACGCACTACTGATCGAGTGTGCGTTTCCGAATGAAATGGCATCGCTCGCGGATATCTCGCATCACCTCACCCCGTCGCGGCTTGACAGAGAGCTCGGGAAATTCAAGCTTGACTGCCCGGTCTACGCCGTCAACATAAAGCCGATGTATCGCGAGGATGTGCGCAGGGAATTGGCGGAACTTGAAAGGAAGATCGAGCCGCTTACCGTCGGGGAAATTTACGAGTTCTGATCGTCCTTTTTCACGTTCCGCAGAAAATTTATCGGTTCAAATGAACCCTGGCGGTGTTCGTCCGGGAAGTCGTAAAGTTTGACGCGGCCGTTGGGCAGAACGCTTTTGATCCGAAACGTTCGGTCATCACGGCTCCGGCCGGGCATTATTTCGGCACGAAAGGTGACCCGCATCTCCGGTCGGGCCCACACGTCGGATGCTCCAGCAGCCTGGTCATCCTTTGTCTTTTTCGATTTAAAGATCGCCATTTTTGTCATCGGGGCGCAGTTTGCCCTTGTGTTTAACTTTCCGTCCGGCCGGATGAATCTTTTCCTCGGGCTTTTCTTTGCCCAATTTTTGGGATGCCGGAGCTACGGGCTTCCGGATCGATGAGAAAACGGGCCTTTCTTTCCGGGACGGCTTTTTCGGCATCGCAATGGATTATAGCAGACCAAGGCTATCTAGAGCGCTTTTGTGGCGGCCGGTGAATTGATTGACAAGATTTTGGAAAAAAAGCACTATGGTACGGAAGTTCCTCACTGGTTAAATGCCGGTACGCAAACCTCAATTCGGGAAAAGCATATCGAGCGGCCCGCACGCCGTTAGTAGAGTTCCGCACGGTCCACGCCCGCCATATTGGCTCCCCGCCCAAGGCTATTACGTATTGGCGGCAGCTGTCTCGCTCGCGATCTTCTTTGTGTTATGGGGAGTAATGAACGACGGGGCCGACCGTACCCCCTGGATACCGGCAGGGCTGGCCGCGAGCATAGTGCTCGGCGGGGCAGTTATATTCCGGGAGCTGGTGCTGCGCGCAGCGCGTGACCGATATTACCAGGAGCAGCGGCGGCTGGAACGCAACC
The DNA here is from genome assembly GCA_035461325.1 of Pyrinomonadaceae bacterium. Classification (GTDB taxonomy): domain Bacteria; phylum Acidobacteriota; class Blastocatellia; order Pyrinomonadales; family Pyrinomonadaceae; genus OLB17. Next base: position 5,646 of record DATHVL010000078.1, on the reverse strand, counting down.
TTCGCGTTCTTGCAGCGATCCCTCGCCCCGGTAGAGAGAAACTCACACTTGACCAAAACAAGGCCGCGCTGCGATTGATCTCGCAGCGGTCGGATGCGGCCAAGGTGCTGCCGCGGATCGCCTCGGCGCACCGCGACGTTTGCGATATCTGCGAGGAATATCTTCGAAATATCGAACGAGAGATACCGCGGGTCGCACCGGGTTCACCAAGGCTTGCCGCATTTCGACGCGGAATAAAGGTCGCCCGTGGTTATCACAAGCATCATCTGACACGGTGGGCGGAGATCGAGGTTCACTCATATACGCTGGAAGCCCGATCACGTGATAAAATATCCGATAGGCTTGAGGCGGCAAGGCGCGCTGCAGGAGTGCTGGATCAGGCGCTGATCTCTTACCCGAGAGAGGCGACGTTCCTCGAATCGATGGCGGTCATAGGTGAGATAATCGAATCGCTGACCGTAACGGAATTGATCGAAAAAGCTGAGGCAGCCGCAGCGGCAGGCGAACGGCGGATATCGGCCGAGCTTTACCGAGAAGCCCTGACATTAACGAATCAAAGCAGCCGTGGGGGTATTTCGGACACGGTCATCGCGGAGCAGATACGCTCAGCACTGTTTGAGGTGGAATCGGGTGCTGCTGACATCAGCTTTCCGAAAAGCGATCGTAATAAATGATCTCACAAAAATGCCCCAAATGCCGAAGCTCTCGAGTGCGGAAAGGTTACCGCCCGACGCCGATATGGTCGAAGGTGCTATTCCGATACAACCTGCTCTGTGACGGCTGCAACTTAGAATTTCGCGGTTTTGCAGTTCCGGGCACCGTAGATTCTCCGCGACGCGGCAACAAAGGCAAGAAGCCGTCGCGACAAAAACCGGCTCTCTAATAGACTGCCGCCGGAGCGATCAGTAATTTGGACATTTTGCGATCCTCTTTTTTACTCTCACTTCTTTTAGTGATCATGGCCGCACCGTCTGCACGTCTCGAGGCGCAGAGTGGCGAGCCCCTGCCCCAAGACACGGCCGTAGAAAGGATCCACCCCGGCGACGTCATCGACGTCGATATTGTCGGCAGTTATGAGCATGATTGGCGAGGAACGCTGACACCCGAGGGATTCCTGGACGGACTGGACGAACTCGGTAAGCAGATCTATGCTTTTTGCCGCACCGAAGAGGCACTGGCGGCGGAGCTCACACGTGAATTTTCGAAGAACCTGCGGGACCCGGTGATACAGGTGCGGATCCTCGACAGGTCAAATCGCCCTGAGGCTCTGATAAGCGGCGGAGTTCAGACGCCCTCCCGAATGCAGATCAGGCGACCGATAAGATTATTGGAGGCTCTGGTACTTGCGGGCGGTATAACGGACATCGCAAGCGGCGAGATCACGATCTTTCGGCCGGCCTTTTCCGGATGTGACGACGTAAAGAACGATACCGAATTCGTAAACAGCTCCACGGCGGAGCCGGCGTCCAAGACGATGAGGATCAATATCGGCGACATTTTGAAAGGGGACGCAGCCGCAAACCCCATCATTCGAAGCGGCGATATAATAACTGTACTGGAAGCTCCGCCGGTCTACGTTATCGGCGGCGTGAATAATCCGGGCCCTGTGCAGCTGCGGACAGAACTGACGCTCAGCCGGGCCGTGGCAAGTGCCGGTGGTGTAGCGAAGAACGGAGCTCCGACGGAGATCACCGTTTTTAGGCGGACAGAAGGTACGTCGCAGGTGATCTCGGCGGACCTTAATAAAATAGAGGCGGACGCAACGCTTGATATTGCCCTTAAGCCCTACGACATCATCGACGTGCCGCAGCGCGGGGGCGAGAAGCGACAGTTTCCTCCGGTGGTTCGAAGCGAGGGAACGGGATCCCCGGACCGCGAAAAGCTCCCCTTGAGGATCATTGATTAAGCACCGCTGTAATGCGGTTCTTATTGTCTAACGGGCTAAAATTTGGTTTACTTGCTAATACCCCGGCATTGGGTTGCCGGAACCTTTTTATGAACAAATCAGCGAAGAAAATGAGCCGAAGAACCGCCGCGTTGCTTTGGCTTGTATTGGTCGGCATAGTTATCGGCTTTCTCATTTATATAGAGCAGATAGCCATCTTATACCTTTTGGCCACCATCTCATTGGTCGTTTTGCTTCTTGTCGTCGCGTTCTCAGACCTTGAGAATATCGATAGAGAGGATCTACAGGGCTTGGTTCAACCACGCGAATAATCTTTTAATGCTGCGTTTGCTAAAGACAGTGCTAATTACCGCCGCCGTAGTCTCACTTGCGGCCGGCGGCGTAATTGCGGGCACGGTCTCGGGTGCAGAAAAGGAAACAAGCCTACGGTGGCCGTCCTCTACGATCAAGGTAACGATCTCGTCCTCGTTCTACCGGTCAGCGGCGAATATTCTGCCGGGTTCGGATATCGACGGCGCTCTCACACGGAGTTTCAGCCGATGGGAATCCGCCGCGGGCATACGGTTTGAGCTAACGCGTGCTGATGACGCGGATGTGAGTCCGGCCGGGAGGGCCGGTGACGGCCGAAGTATTGTTACCGCGTCGGGGTCGGCCGAGAACATGCTCTTGTTTAGCGACGGCCTGGAAGATTCGCCGGCGGCGACGCGACTGTTTTATGACAAGTCCGGCAACATTACAGAGGCCGACATCGCGTTAAATCCGATGCAGCGGTTCTCGACGGGCGGCGAGGCCGGAACATATGACCTGGAGTCAGTATTGACTCACGAGGTCGGCCATATGCTCGGGCTTGACCACTCCCCGGTGCTAGGGGCACTGATGTACGAGCATCAGGCCCAGAATGGCATATTCGGGGCGAGCTTTCGCAAGCCGGTTGAGCTATCGGAAGCGGATGAGACCGCCCTACGTGCGATCTACGGCCCGGGTGAATTTGATATCGAATGCTGCAGCGAGTTAGACCTGCAGATCGGTGCTCCGGACAGTATCGTGTGGGGCGAGGTCAACGGCCGCGTCACAGCAGTGGCGACCTCCGACGATCAAGGCGATGCCCGTTTCCGCGGACTGCTTCCCGGGCTTTATTCGTTCTATTCCCGATCCGGTAACGGAGCGGTGGATAGCCTCGGTACGGTCGATCTCGCAGTCGGCGACGTGAGGTCGTTTAATGCCCGGCCCTTGCGGCAAGGCTCCCGCGTTTCGCTGGATCACGTTGGATTGAGCGGCCGTTTATACCAAATGCCGGTGGCGCTCGCTGCGGGCCGTGTCCATACGGTATACCTCGGCGGGCAAGGCCTGGCACCGTCGACTGCGATCGGCACGAATGCGGCCGGCATTCAGTTCGACATGTCATCATTTCGGCTGCATGATTATGGCCCCGGGATATCGGTCATAAGCGTAAACGTATTCATTCCTGCAGATCTGCCGGCCGGTGCGTATTCGATCTGGGCGGCGGATGCCGCAGGCAGGCGTTCGTATGCAGTCGGCGCTTTCTCCATTTTTTCCGCCCGGCGGGGATCCGATCGCTGATCCCGCACAAACTTAAAAAAAAAGTTTGCAAATTTCACGTTTTGGTGCATAATCGAGAAGTTCACCTCCCCGGTGAACATCCGGTCACAAGGGGTGAGGACTTGTGACCAAAATGGGCGACGGTGTGGGAGACGTCGCCCTTTTACATTTTAAATCGCCTTCGCCGCCGCTTGACGTGTGCAGTAAGAGGCGTAAACTCAAGGTGTTATCCCACCGGGGAGCAAGTGATCCGGGGAGTTGACACTGGAAATATATTTCGATGACCGCCGGTACTCACCGTAGGCGGTTTTTTTGATTTGCCCGCACGAATGCCAAAGAACAAGCAGAGCCGGTTCAAGAAATGGCTGTTTAGTGATGTTCAGGAGGTCGAGGGGCCACACGAACACGTCGGACGCCATCCACAGCATTCATGGTGGAAGGTGATGTGCCTCACCGGCGTCGATTACTTTTCGACGCTGGGATACCAGCCCGGCATCGCGTTGCTCGCAGTTGGTGCCCTGTCACCCTTCGCAACGCTTGTTTTGGTACTGCTCACCCTTTTCGGTGCACTTCCGATGTACCGGCGGGTTGCCGAAGAAAGCCCGCACGGCGACGGCTCGCTCTCGATGCTCGAAAAGCTGCTTTCCAGATGGAAGGGAAAGATGTTCGTCCTGGTGCTGCTGGGGTTTGTGGCCACCAGTTTCATCATCACCATTACGCTCTCGTCTGCCGATGCGACGGCTCATATCATCGAGAATCCCTACGTCGAGCACAACCTCACGTTTCTAAACCACAGGGTGATCGTGACGCTGGTACTGATCGCGATATTGGGTGCGATGTTCCTGCGGGGATTCAGCGAAGTGATCGGGCTGGCCGTCGTCATCGTCGCCGTCTTTCTGTTATTGAACACAGTTACCATCGGTTACGGTCTGTATCAGATCTTATTCGTTCAGCCTTCGACAATACCGGACTGGACCGCACTGGTTTGGATCCACCCCAATGTTAACGGCAGTGTTGCGCTGCTTGTCGCCGCCTCGCTCCTGACTTTTCCACGGCTCGCACTGGGACTATCAGGGTTTGAGACAGGTGTCGTGGTGATGCCGCTCGTCAAGAGTGACGAAGGGGTGCAGAGCCCCAAGCACTCGCTTATTCACGCATCCGAGATCGACACCGGAGCTCCGCCGCCCGATATAGAGCGTCATATTGCGGGCCGCATCAGGAACGGCAAGAAGCTGCTCACCGGTGCCGCGGTAATAATGAGCTTCTTTCTGGTTGGAAGCAGTATCGTGACCACGCTGCTGGTGCCGCAGGCCGAAGTGCAGGAGGGAGGGAAGGCCTACGGACGGGCGATCTCTTATCTCGCGCACTACTATCTTGGGTCCGGATTCGGGACGGTCTATGACCTCTCGACGATCGCGATACTGTGGTTCGCGGGAGCGTCGGCAATGGCCGGGCTGCTGAATATCGTCCCGAGATATTTGCCGCGGTACGGCATGGCACCTGACTGGGCAAGGGCTACCCGTCCGCTTGTCATTGTATTTACGCTGATCTGCTTTTTCGTGACGATAATGTTCCAGGCGGGCGTGGCATCGCAAGGCGGAGCCTATGCCACCGGCGTCCTGATGTTGATGACGTCGGCCGCCGTGGCGGTGACGATCTCTGCGAAACGCAAGAACGAGAGAAAGTGGCTGGCGTATCTATTGATAACCATCGTGTTCTCTTTCACGACCATCGTAAATATCGTCGAGCAGCCAAGTGGACTGCAGATCGCTTCGATGTTTATCCTGGCGATCGTCGTAACATCATTCATCTCGCGGGCAATGCGTACCACGGAGATCCGCATCGACAAGATCGAGTTCGACGCGCAGGCACAGCGCTTCATCGATGAGATCGCTGAAGGCGAAGTGCGAATAGTGACCAACCGCCGCGAGGTCGGGAATGTTGCCGAGTACAGGTTTAAGGAACACGAAAAACGGATCGATAATCACATCCCCTCGACCGACCCCGTGCTGTTTTACGAGATCGAACTCGGCGATGCGTCGGAGTTTTCGGGAGAGCTGAAGATCCGCGGTGTGGATGTCGATGGTTACCGGATACTCAGAACCGAATCACCGGCGGTGCCGAATGCGATCGCGGCGCTGTTACTAAATTTGCGCGACAGGACGGGCAAGATCCCGCAT
>DATHVL010000077.1:0-5336 GCA_035461325.1 Pyrinomonadaceae bacterium | reverse complement strand
GGTTTGCCGGTCGAGCGAGAGGGATACCGCCATATTTATAATCAATTTGTAATTCGAGTACCGGCGTATAGAAATGAGCTTCGAGAATTCCTGGCCGAGAACGGCGTGGGGACCGATATCTATTACCCGATACCCTTGCATATGCAGGAGTGTTTTGCGTTTCTTGGCGGTGCACTCGGCGACCTGCCCGAGTCCGAACGGGCGGCCCACGAAACCCTCGCATTGCCGGTTTTTCCTGAGCTGAGGTCAGAGCAACTAGATCATGTCGTCGAGACCATCCGTCGCTATTTTGAACAGAAATTGTGAGATCTGAGATCAAAACAGTTGATTCCCGCACGGCCTTGGCACGTGTGGCGTTGATATTGGCGATCGCCGCGGCTCTTTTGCTCTCGTGGTTCGGCGTTCGGTGGCAGTTGGGCAATATGTTTGCCGAGCTGACGTCCGTCACGCAGCCGGACGCGCGGCAGGCGGCGGAGTTTGCGCTGGGAATGGCACCTGGGGATCCGTCGGCCCAATGGTTGATGGCTGCGAAGGAACGCGAGAACTTTGACGTCGAGAGTCTCGAACGAGCTGTCAACATGATGGAAGAGGTCGTGCGGCTCTCTCCGAACGATTTCAGATGGTGGATCGAATTAGGCCGCGCGTATGAGCAGGCGGAACGCCCGGATAAAGCGGAACTTGCCCTGCTTCGTTCCGTCGAACTTGCACCCGAATACACGTTTCCGAGATGGCAGATTGGAAACTTTTATTTGCGCCAAAACCGCACCGATGAGGCCTTTGCCGAGCTGATGAAGACCACTGAAAAGAGCAGCGTTTACCGCGAACAGGTCTTTTCGCTCGCCTGGGATTATTTTGACAAGGACCCGCTCCGGGTGGAATCGCTCGCGGGCAGCGCGCCGGATATCCGGGCAAGCCTCGCGATGTTCTTTGCGGCGAGAGGCGCCGCGGCGGACGCGCTTAGGAATTGGAACATGCTGCCGGACGATCAGAAGGCCGCGAACCCCCAATTGCCGAAGGTGATGGCACAGGGCGTTTATGATCGCCGTGCGTTTCGGCAGGCCGTGGCATTTGCCCGCGAGGCGGGAATGGACCCGGACGCGGAGCCGGAAAAAGTGACCAATGCCGGATTTGAGACCTTTGTCGGTAGTCAGGGCGAGGGGCTTTTCGGATGGCGGATCGACCGCGGGGATTCGACAATAGATATTATGCCGGATTCCGGCGTGAAACGATCCGGCGGCCGGAGCTTGAGAGTCGCCTTTAAGGGTTATCAGAAGTTGGACCTCTTTAATCCTACCCAGCTGGTTGCTGTCGAGCCCGGGACCGGTTACCGGCTAGCGTTCTGGGTTCGTACCGAGAATTTGAGAAGCGGCGGCCCGCCGTTCATCCGAATAAGTAATGCGAACGACGACACATCGATCGCGGCATCGCAGCCGATCGAGGCAACGACCGCCGACTGGGAACTGCGGACGATCGAGTTTACGACGCCGGAGAACTGTGAAGGGATCTGGATCGCGGCCGCGCGCGGATACTGTGGTGACGTTTGTCCGATAACCGGTACGATTTGGCTCGACGATTTTGAACTGACGAGGCGGTAGAGAAAGTACGGGATGACCTTGGCGAACAAGATAGCCTATGCATTGATCGGCGTGCTTATCGTTTTCACGACGGCCGCATACGGCGCCGTGCATCAGCCGATCATTGCGCTTGTTTATCTGATGGTGTCGTTGATGCTGGTGCTATGGGCAATCGATTCGTGGCATACGGGCGAGCTTCGATACAATACAAGCTATCTTCAGATACCGCACTAAGCCTCAGCGGTTTACGGGCTGGTGCAGGTGATCCCGTTCGGAAGCCTGGCGGCGACGGCAGGGGTTGAGGGGATACCTCGCACCATCTCGGTCCTTCCGTTTGCGACACAACTTTCAGCGCTGCATTTTTTTGCACTGGCGTTCTTCTTCTCAGCGGCGCTCGTGTTGCTGGAAAGCGCGGGGCGCATCCGGAAGCTGGTACTCCTCATCACGATCTTCGGCGCGGTTTTTGCGTTCTTTTCGATCCTGCAATTTGTTCTCAGCCCGACGCGGATCTACGGGATCTATGAAGCTCGAAGCGGGGCTCCGTTCGGGACCTTCGTGAACCGGCACAATTTTGCCGCATACATGGAGATGACGATGGCGCTGCCGTTGGGCATGATGTTCGCGGGAGCGGTCAATCGTGACAAGAAGCTGTTGTACGTCACCGGGATCGGGCTGATGGGCGTTGCATTGCTGCTTAGCGGGTCGCGTGGCGGGTTGGTGGCATTCCTGGCGCAGATCGTCCTTCTGGTGATCCTGACAGTAGATTCGAAAAGGAAGTCGAACTTTGCGCTGAAGACCGCTCTTGCGGTGGTGCTCGTAGTGGCTATAGTCGGCGGGTCATTCTTTGTGGGGGGCGAGAGTTCACTTACGCGACTCGCCGAGACCGCGACGTCGCAAGATATCACAACAGACCGTGCACACATTTGGAGCGTAACGCTGGATGTGATCACGAATAATATGCCCTTCGGTGCAGGGTTGGGAGCCTTCGGCGTTGCCTATACCGCGTATGACACATATAGCGGCCTGGAACGGGTGGAGCAGGCTCACAACGATTACCTGCAGGTGCTGGCCGACGCGGGGATCGTGGGGCTAATTCTCGGGGGAATTTTTCTGTTCCTGATCATCCGTTTGGGAATGAGTGCCGCAAAGTCGTCTAACCTCTTCCGACGAGGAGTGGCGGTCGGCGCGTTCTCGGGGATCTTCGCTATCCTCGTTCACAGCATCTTCGACTTCGTGCTACACACGACGGCGATCTCGGTACTGTTTCTCACTTTGACGGCGCTGCTCGTCGCGAGCGGTCGGCGCTATGATGACGACCTAGACGAGCGGGACATCCACGGAACGGGCGAGCGTCGCCCGCGAAGAAAAGCATCGGTCAAACCTTTCAGAAAAACAAGTGAGCGGGTAAGGTGACGTTCAAGCCTCGCCGGTTTCGTGATCGGGAGTCTCTTGATGCGACGAGCGCCTGCGCATCAGGTTGAGCACATACCAGAACACCCCGTGGGCGACGTATAGGCCCGAAATGGTAACGAGAACGTATTCGGAATACAACCAAATGAGCATTCCCACCGCAGCGATCACCAGTACAAGATAGAGGTTCTGACGGCCGGTGCCCGCGGTTTTAAAACTGGTGTACTTGAGCGTGCTCACCATCAGTATCCCCAGCACAGCAAGCAGGACCATAATCAGCATCGCGTAGAACTGCGCGTAGCCTATCCCGTAAGAGCTTAGCGGCATCGGAGCAAAGTGGACGATCGATGCCAAGAGTCCGGCGGCAGGAGGGATCGGGAGCCCGACGAAATTTTTCTTGTCGACCTTCGGCGTGCCTTCTACCAGGACGCGGGGGCGCGTCGCCTGGAGATTAAATCTAGCCAGACGAAATGCACCGCACATTAGATACATAAAGAGAAGAAAGATACCCAAGCCGTGCTCGGAACTGCGTTCGTTAAAGGCGCTTGCGATGCCCCAGCTATAGATAAGCGCGATTGGGGCGATCCCAAAGGTGAGTACGTCGGCCAGCGAATCGAACTGTACGCCGATCTCGGTCGCCGTCCTTGTCATTCGGGCCACTCGGCCGTCGAGGGTGTCGAAGAGGATCGCGAGGCCGATGGCGATCGCGGCATAATTAAAATAACCGGCCGCGGCGATCGGATCGTCCGTCGCGAGGCGAAAGCCGTGAATGGACCAGAGGACCGCGAAAAAGCCCATCGCGATGTTTGCCGCGGTAAAAGCGGTGGGTATCACATATAAGCCCTTTTTGATGCCGCGGTGGACGTGTTTCGGCTCTTCGCTTTCCATATTATTCGCGTATCCGGCCGATGATGGTCTCACCGCCCTTTACCCGGTCCCCGATCCTCGTAAGCACCTCGACATTCGACGGCATGCGGACATCTGTACGGGAGCTAAACTTTATAAGCCCAAATCGCTCGCCGATCTCGAGTTCTTCGCCCTCGCTATACCAGCAGACGATCCGCCTTGCCACGATGCCGGCGATCTGAGTGACCACCACCGTGATCTTTTCGCCCTTGATCGTAAGGGAATTTCTTTCGTTATCAAAACTGGCAGCATTGCCGGTGGCGGGAGCCTTTTTCCCCTTTATATATTCGACGCGTTCGATGATGCCGGCGATAGGCGATCGATTGATGTGCACGTCTAGAGGCGAAAGGAAAACGGAGACGGTCGTTGATGCGTCATCGTGCCGGTCAATGCGGGTCACCTTGCCGTCTGCAGCGGAAACGATGATATCGGCCCCATCGGGAACCTGACGAAAGGGGTCCCGAAAAAAGTACGCCATGAACGCGGCAAGTGCGGCGACGGCCGCCGCGATCCACCAAAGCTGCAGAAACGCGAGAATGAGCGCGATGATCGCCGGAATAATTACGAAAGGAAATCCTTCTTTGGCCATATAAACAAGAGGTTAGATACGAAAGTCAAAGACACATTAACTCCGTATCTAACCTCGTAACAATTGATTAATCTTAACTGAATCAGGTGTGATTTGCGAATAAAAAGGCCCGCCGGTGTCTCGTCCGGCGGGCTAGAGGAGGATTGTATGAAGAAACTTTTACGTTCGAACCGGATGGTCCTTGGCGTAGCTATATGCACACCATGCCGAAATGAGATGTACCACCCATCCAAGCAGTCCCGCCGATCCTATCCATGAAACTCCTGTGAGAACAAGCCAGATAATGCCCACTATGATGCGGCCGTTGTATATCTGTCCGACTCCCGGTACCAAGAGGCTTAGTATTCCTGCAACCAAGGGTTCACGCATAGTCGAAAAGTACCTCCACAAACCTTTTACGCCCGAGTGGCCGAATAGTTCCAAAATTATTAATTTATATTCAGTGTCCGAAAAGCTCGTGAACCACGTAATAGACACCGAAGAAAAGTGCCACGCCGGCAAAGACCGAGAGAGAAACAAGCGGTCGCTTGCCGCCGTGGTGGTTTACCTCGGGGATGAGGTCGCTGGCCGCTACATAAAGGGTTACGCCGGCAGCGAGGGGTAGGGCATATGCGACCGAACCTTCTATCCTGCTGCCGATGAAATAGAAGGTCAGTACACCGATCAAAGTCGCAGCGCCGATGATCGAGGTGGCGAACAGCACCTGTCGGAAGCCTTTCCCGGCCGCCAGTACCATCGACCCTATCGTGAATCCTTCAGGGAACTTGTGAAGAAAGACGGCGATGAATACTAGAAAACCGATGCGGATATCGATGAGAGACGCCGCCGCGATCGACACGCCGTCGAAGAACGTATGT
>DATHVL010000076.1:0-8671 GCA_035461325.1 Pyrinomonadaceae bacterium | reverse complement strand
CCCTTTCCTTTGGAAGTGGCTCGACGCCCGCGCCGACGCACTTCGGCTCGTTGGCGAATCCGACGAAAAGAAGCGGATCGAACTCCAGTCCGACATAGCCAACTTTGACAACGCCCGAAAGGTTTACGAAGGCGGCGAGTGGCGGATCAGGCGTAATGATGTCGTCGAACAGCGTGCCGCCGAAGAACAACGGTTCGCCGCGTGGATCAACGCCGACCCCGCACGCCGACAAAAATACGGCACCGTTCTTCAGGAGCTCGAAACCGTCTCCAGGGAATCCAACGCGAATGCCCAACGCGACGTTATCGTCCGCCGCATCCCGGACGCGACCACGCCGATGTTTCGCGAGATACACCGCGCAGCAAATCAAACCGAAATGCTCCCGGACGAAAAGCGTGCTGAGAACCTCGAGGCTATCCGCGGCAGGCTGGCCGACCGCGAACCGATCTATGAACGCGAAATGCTGAAGTTTTTCTTCAAGGCGATCGCCGAACTGCCGGATGGCCAGAAGATCAAGTGGTTCGAAGATCGTTGGGGATCGCTCACTGCCGCCGCGCGTCGCGATGCAGAGGCCGAATTTGCCGACGGCATAGCGACAGGCAGTCACTGGACGGCCGAGACCATCGCCGCCCTCTACGGCCCGCGGACGATGGAATATCGACCCGAACGCGACGACCCGATCGCAATGGCTAAAGCGCTCGGCGACGCACGTGCCGACGCCGAAAAGCGGGCTGCGGTCTTTGGCTCAAAGATAGATCGCCTCCGCTTGCTCTATCAGCAGGGATTGTCCGAGTTCCGCGGCACCACGCCCTATCCGGACGCCAATTCGACACTTCGGTTCACTTACGGCAATGTTAAGGGCTACAGCCCACGCGAGGCCGAGTTCCGCACGCCCTTTACCACGATGAAGGGCATGATCGAAAAAGACACCGGTATCAATCCGTTCGATATGCCTCAGCGGCTTAAAGACCTGCAGGCGGCAAAGGATTTCGGCCGCTTTGGTTCCGGCGACCGTGTTGTCGTTAATTTCATTTCGACGAACGACATTATCGGCGGCAATTCGGGCAGCCCCGTTCTGAACGGCCGCGGCGAACAGGTAGGACTCGTTTTCGACGGCAACTATGAGGGCCTCGGAAATGACTTCTATTACGATCCGAATATGAATCGGTCGATCTCGGTCGATATTCGATTTGTGCTGTTTGTTACTGAGAAGGTCGGCGGTGCCGGTTGGATCCTTGATGAAATGAAAATAGTCGGCAAGTAGAAACCTGCCGACCACCATTGTTCCGGGCTTGAACCCCGGCCTAACGCTTATGGCACACTGTGCACTGCGTTGCCGTCGGGGCCTTCAGGTCCGGATTTTCTTTAATAGCCTCAGCATGACAGCCGGCACAATTGCGGTGAAACGCCTGCTGATTATTCAGTTTGATCATTGCCGTGCTCGATTGATGCTTGATCTCCGGTATCACGGGCAGCAACTTCGGCGTTTGGCCCGCCTGTGCATGGCAGTCTCTGCACGCCGCGACCCCTGCCTTTAAAGCGTCCTTCTTGTAAAGGTCCAGGGTTAGCGTCGTTGTCCGGTCTTCCGGCCATGCGGTCTTCAGCGGGGGATGTTTCGCGGCTTCCTCTGCAGGCTGAGCCACGTGGTGACATTCGATACAGCCGATCGGGCCGCCGGCAATGCTGTATTTACCGCTATTGTGGCTCTCGTGGTCAAACCGTACGCTGCCCAGTTTGGCCTCTTGCGCAAGCGTTATTACCCCCGGCATTACTTTCTCTGGTTCCGTTTGCGCGAGCCCCGTGACCTCAAGCTTGGTCGTAACGACAAATACCGCCAACGCTGCCATTGCAACGGCGATGACCGCTAATTTAAATTTGATCTGCATCATGCCCCTCCCTACTCTTGTTCTGTGTGAACGATTATACCCTATTGGTCAAGCACATCGTGTGACGGTCAATACTGTAACTTCATCGAATTCATGTACCTAAGTAAAACGCGCTGGCGGCGAACCACGCGTTTCCGGTTCTTCTGTGGGTTAAAAACGTTCAGCGGGCTTGGGATCATGGCTGCCATAAACGCCGCCTCTTCGCGCGTCAAGTTAGATGCACTTTTCTTGAAATGGTGCCTTGCGGCCGCCTCCGCTCCATAAACACCATCACCCCACTCGATCACGTTGAGATAAAGTTCCAGGATCCTCTTCTTCGAAAGTTCCCGCTCAATGAAATAGGTGTATGCCGCCTCTCGTCCTTTCCTGAAAAAGCTACGTTCCTCTGACAGATACAAATTCTTCGCAAGCTGCTGGGTAACGGTCGAGGCCCCTCTCTTAAAGCTCGGCATTGGCGGGATCCAGCTGTTCGGGTCATAATCGCCTTCGGCTTTGGCCTCTTTCTCACCTTCCTGCACCGCTTCATTCCAGGCCTTTTCGATCGACTCCCAATCAAATCCGTTATGTTCGAAGAACCTCGAATCCTCGCCGGCAAGCACCGCTCGCTGCAGGTGCGGCGAGATCTGTTCGATCGGCGTCCAGATCATGTATTTCTTGGGCTCCCGCCCGGCAGCCCTTGCCTCGGAGATCCGATGCTCGATCAGTGATGACGAGACCGGATTCTCGGTTCTTAGAGCCCCGATGCGCGGAAAGGTAAAAACCTCATATGAAAGCCACACGCCGAGGGCCCCGAGGAAGATCAGAAACAAGACCTTTGTCCAATACCACATAACTTTCTATTGCGATCCGGGTGTTGCGAAAGGCACGTTCAGCCCATTAAAACTAACATATTCGCCAACCGAATTAGAATCAATTACGGCCCGCCGGGTTGTGCGTCACGCCGTCAAGCGCTTGTAACACTAGTGTGTTACCGTTATCCTTGTTCATCAAAGGGGCAAGGGCATCAATAGATTATGGGGCAATACGATAACGTCGTAGCGGTCATTTTAGGCGGTGGGGCAGGCTCGCGCTTGTTCCCCTTAACTCGGGAGCGTTCCAAGCCGGCAGTCCCGCTCGGGGGAAAGTATCGGCTGATCGACGTGCCGGTCTCCAACTGCATAAATTCGGGCATTACGCACATCTTCGTGCTGACCCAACACAATTCCGCATCTTTGAACCGCCACATTTCCCAGACTTATCGCTTCTCGAATTTTTCCACCGGTTTCGTTGAGATACTTGCTGCCGAACAACGCGAGGACAGCGCCGGCTGGTTTCGCGGGACGGCCGATGCCGTGCGCCAGATCATCCCACACCTTCGCGAATGGCGGGTAAAGACGCTCCTGGTCCTGTCGGGTGACCACCTTTACCGCATGGATTACCGCAAATTTATGGACCGGCACTTCGATACCGAGGCAGATGTTACCGTTTCGGTTATCCCCGCAAATATCGATGATGCTCCGGGCTTCGGGCTACTCAAGGCGGATGGCAAGGGCCGTATCCTCGAGTTCAAGGAAAAACCCAAAGGCGAGCTGCTCGAGACGATGCGGGTTGACACATCTGCTCTAGGCCTTGACCCTGCCGAAGCCGAGAGCCGGCCTTTCCTTGCCTCGATGGGCATCTACGTTTTCGATTACGCACGGCTTATCGACCTGCTCGAATCAAACCCTGACGCCATGGATTTCGGCGGCGACATCCTGCCTACCGCCATCGAAAGGCTCAACGTCCGGGCGCATGTCTTCAGCGAATATTGGGAGGACATCGGTACGATTAAAGCGTTCTATGAGGCAAACCTCGATCTCGCGTCCCCGCTGCCGAAATTCAATTTCTTCGATTCATCGGCGCCCATCTATACCCGCAGCCGTTATCTTCCGCCCTCTAAGCTCCACGGCTGCGACATCGACAATTCGATGGTTTCTGAAGGCTGCATATTGAACGGCGTTTATATTCGAAATTCGATCATCGGGCTCCGCAGCCGAATCGATTCAGGTGCACGCATCGAAGACACGATCGTAATGGGCTCGGATCAGTTCGACACGATCGAGGATATGCGTTCCGACATTGTCGGCGGCGTCCCTCCCGTGGGCATCGGCAGCGGCACACACATTCGGCGGGCCATAATCGATAAGAACGTGCGTATCGGAAAAAATGTACGGCTCCTTAACGAAGCAGGAGCCGAAAACCTCGACGGCCCCGACGGTTCATACTACATCCGCGACCGGATAATCATTGTTCCGAAATATTCTTCGATCCCGGAAGGGACCGTTGTGTAGGCTTAACGGCGGGCTTGACTGTCTGGCACGACATAGCTGTCGCGAGCTCGGACGGCAACATTGGGCTTATCGACCCGGACCTTGATCTTTCGATTCTTGTTCTTCCGTTCATCTTCGTCCGGGTAATAGCCGATGCTGTAAAACTCCCGCAGCTCGCTCGCTATCCGCGAAAATGCCGTGTTCAGATTTCCCAGCGTATCTGCGACATACATCCGGCCGCCCGTCCTGAGAGCGAGCTGATCCAAGTATTCCTCCGCGCGGTCATATTCTTCCTGCGTTGTTCCGACATCTGATGGCGTGCCCACGACCGGACCGGGTATAGGAAACGGCAGGCCCGTCTTATTGCCGCCCGCGATCGGCGGGGTCCCTTTTGTGCGAGCATCGGGCAGCATCACGACCGGTTGATTCTTCATCCGCTGAACATCGTTGAATGTGTCATAGCGGATCGGATAGATCAACGCATCAAGCTCCATCGCGTCTCGCAGGTTCCCGAGGTCGTGCGCCCTGCGGCTGGTAGTATCGACGCCGTCTGTAAAGAGCACGATCGCCTTGCGGCCTTCAATGTCTCGTAATCTGACGTTCATCGCTACGTCAACGGCTTCATACACGCTGGTCCCGGTTGCGATCTCGGTCTGCCTGATCGCCCGATAGATCTCGCGGCGGTCGCTCGTCGGTTCACAGTGTATTTGGACCTCTTCGGCGAACGATATCACCATGACCGTGTCCTTCGGCCGAAGCTGATCGATGAATGAAAGTGCCGCGCTCTGGATCTCGGCTGCCTTGAACTTTGCCGAATAGCTCATATCCAGCACAAGGACGACCGTAAAGGGCTGAGACTCGTTCGAAAAATAGGCGATCTCCTGCTCAATATTGTCTTCGAATACTTTGAAACTGGATCGTTCCAGCCCGCCGACGAATCGTCCGTTTCGATCAAGTATTCGAACGGGTATCGTGACCAGGCGTGTCTCCACCGTGATGATGTCGTCGCTCTGATCGGCATCAGCCGGCAGATCCTCGTCGGTTGAGATCGGCGGTGTCGGAGTTGGTTCGGTGGGCCGCGTGTTTGATTTGCCGGATGAGCCGGGCGGCACACGGCGGGACTGGGCAGCGGTCAATACAGATCCGCTGACGATCAAAGCAATTAAGATCAATAATAAGGAAGAGGGCTTGCGCATTTAGAGTTACCGCTCAACGATTGTACGATGCGTTGAGCTTTTATAAAAGATGCACCGCGGTAAGGAAAGGCGGCAAAAGAGTCAATTGCTCCCCCGCCGCCCGGTTATCATAAGTTGCTATGGATATTAACGCCCTGCAAAACGTCCACCGTTTTGCCCGACTATGTAACTCGTTTTAGCCCTGACCACCAGTCCGGGCCGCTGTAGTACCTGCACCCTTATCTGTTTTCGGTCGCCCGGATTTCCCGGAACCTCCGGGTAATAACCGAGCGCGTACTGCCGACGCAATTCTTCAGCTATACCTGCAAATGCCGCATCAAGATTGTGAAGCGTGTCCGCCTCAAAGTGACGTCCGCCGCTGTTCCTGGCAAGAGTTTCCAGATAGCTCTTTCCTCGGGCATACTCTCCGGGGCTCGTGCCGGCACTGCCGCCTCCACCACCCATCTGGATCGTCCCACCGCCTAGAATAATGCCGACGATGTCGCCCCATCCGCCGCTTCGTCGCCCGGTTGGGCCGCGATATATACCGCCTCCGCCGCCGGTCGATTGGCCGTAGTCCCTCGCAGTGTTATAGCGGATCGGATAGATAAGTGCATCCGACTCTTCAGCGGATTTGACCGTGCTCTCATAATTGGCACGGCGGGATGTGGTATCGACTCCGTCGGTAAACAGCACTACGGCCTTGCGGCCCTCTATAAGGGACAATTCCCGGCTCAGGACGCGGTCCATAGCCGAATAGATGCTGGTCCCGTTGCCCCATTGAGCACGGCGTATCGCGGTATGCAGCTGGCCGCGGTTGTTGGTCGCACGCGATAACACATGAAAGCTTTCATCAAATGCAATTACCATCACCTTGTCGTTCGGCCTGAGCTGATCAACAAATGCGATGGCAGCCTGATGGATTTGTTCTAGCTGGTACGCTGTCGACGGACTGACATCGATCATCAGCAGCACCGTGAACGGCTGTTCGACCGATTGAAAGAATCCCACTTCCTGCTCGACGCCGTTCTCGTAGATGCGAAAGTCCCGCTGCGTTAGGCCCGATACGAATCGGCCGTCGCGATCGAGAACCGAAACCGGCATCGTGACCAGGTTCGTTTCGACCCTGATTACATCGTCCTCTTCGTCATTTGTTGTGATCGGCACCTCGGCCTGCCGGGACTCGCCTTGAAGCACAGGAGGTCGCCGGGCGGGGTCAACATAAGGAACGTTCTCTTCCTCATAAACGGGCGGCGTCGGCGAAGGAGTGGCCGCGACACGTGGACGGACTGAACGGTTCGATTGCCCGGGTACTGCGTAGATCAGCATCCCCAGGCAAATAAGCGCTAGCGCAAGCCTTTTCATAATTTCATACTCCGAACGCAATGATGCTTTGGGGAAAGCTAATAGCTGTATGATTTAGGAAGAACGCGTTAAGTTGCTAATTAAATTCGCTTAGCGCCGTGACGGCAAGATCGTGGAAGCGCCGCCGGGTGGCGTTGATATTCGCGAAAGGCAGCGGGTGTGCATGTGTGCGGTTAGTAAGGAGTATCAATATCCGGTCGTGGATAGGGTCGATCCACAGGCTCGTGCCCGTAAAGCCATTATGCCCAAAGCTTTCCGGCGGCATTAGCGGGCCAGCGGTCGAGTCGGCTGTCGATGCTAGTTGAAACGCAAAAGAGCGGTCCTCGTTCATGCCCGGAGTGAGATTTCTGCGAAACAGTTCGCACGTCTCGGGCTTTAAGAGCGTCGTATATTCCGGCAGGAACTGCAGCGCGATCTTGAAAACCTCCGCCGCCGTCGAAAACAGCCCTGCATGCCCCGCCGCCCCTCCCATAAAATAAGCGTTCCCGTCGTGAACCTCGCCCCAGATCAACCGGTCGCGAAACGCGGAATCTGGAATTCGGAGCTCGGGAAACTTTTCGATGCAGGTCTTCCGTTCGTATTCATTGCCCAGCTCGCTAGCGGCGATCTGTCGCCTAAATTCAATGTCCGGGTTGAACATAGTTCTTAGCAACTTTAAAGGGAGAATTATTTTTTCCTTGGCAAGCTCGCCAATGTCTCGACCGCAAATCCTCTCAATAAGAAACATCAGGACAATGAAGTTCAGATCGCTATAAAGAACCGCTGGCCCATCGAGGTTCATGGGTCTTCGGACGATCTCGGATAGGACCTCTTCGCGGTTTTCCACCAAAAGGTAAAAGGGAGCCCACGCGGGAAATAACGTACAGTGCGCAGCTAGTTCTGCGATTGAGGTATCCCCGGCCCCGTCAAACGCTTCGCGAGTATTGAACTCTGCAAGATAGTGGTCCGTCGTTCGCCCAAGTTCTAGGTCTCCGGACTCTATCAAGATCGCCGCCAATAGCCCCGTGACCAGCGGCTTGGTCAAACTCGCAAGATCATAGATCGTGTCGGGCCTTGCCGGCATCTCTTCCGGCGCAACGACCGCAAGCCCCAGCGCATCCTGATATACGATCTCGCCCTTTTCCGCGACAAGGTAAACCGCGGACGGAAAATCGCCCGCGTCGATGCGTTCCTGCAGAAACTCTGAAATTTCCTCGTTCTTTAACAAATGTTTAACCCGACCGTCTCATACCGTCTCAGTAGTCCCAACCGTCTTGCGCGCGCCTGAGACGAGACGAATCCTCACACATTGAGTCGAGTGCGGTGCGCTGCTATGCGTTCCAGGACACCCACTGCAAGGGCCAGCGCCCGGCGTCCGTCCTCACCCGTCACGGGCACTTCACTGCCGCTTTCGATCGCATCCAAAAACGCCGTGATCTCCGCCCGCAGCGGCTCAACATCGTCCACCTCCAGCCGGTTGATCGAGATGCCCAACAGCGGATGCGACGCCTCCGGATTGAGCGAGGTCAGCGATGCAAATTTCGTGGCGTAATCCAGAACTACATAGGATTTCGTTTGATAGAACCGTGTCTTCCTGATCTTTTCGGTCCCGATCCTCGACGCCGTAATGTTCGCCACCGCCCCATTCTCGAACTCGATCCGGGCATTCGCCGCATCCACCTTGTCCGATATCACCGGAATTCCCACAGCCCTGATCTCGCTGACCTTTACGTCCTCACCCACCATCCATTGCACGGCATCGAGATCGTGGATCATGACATCGAGCACCACATCGACGTCGAGCGATCGATTGGGGAACGGCGACACGCGGTGGATCTCGAAATAGAGCGGGTTGGTCACGTGCGGCCTGAGAGCTCGCATCGCCGGGTTGAACCTCTCCAGTTGGCCGACCATCAACTTCGCCCCGGAACGCTCGGCCGCGGCGATGATCCGGTCCGCCTCGTCCAGCGAGATCGCG
>DATHVL010000075.1:0-3498 GCA_035461325.1 Pyrinomonadaceae bacterium | reverse complement strand
GACTTTGTTGTGTCCACTGATGGCACGGGAGCGTCACAAGCACACGTTGCTGCTGTTGAGACGCTCCCCGGGGCCGCGGAATTAACGGCAGCTGTTCCCGGCCCCGAGGAAGATGCTGCAACCGCCGATACCCGAATAGAGCCGGAGACCGCTACACCAGTTCGCGTCAGGTATTCGACACCAAAGCGAGCGACCACAACCTCGCGTCGCTCCGTCGTTCCCTCCGCGGACGTGATCGAAGCTCAGGCTCCGCGGCTAAACGAGTTCGAGGACGATGCTTTGGATGGGCTCAGACTAGCGGATCTAGTCGCGGAACTCGATAGTGAATAGTTATGAAAATATTCGCCCAGATCTTATTTCTTTCTGCCTTCATGTTCCTGGTTTCGATCGAGGCCGACGCCCAACGGCCCACAGATGGCAGGCGAGGGGTTGGCGGTGTCGCTCTATTGCGACAACTGGATCTGACGCCGGACCAGATCAGGCAGATCCGTGAGATGAATCGTAAAACGGCTCCGCGTCGGGTAGCCGCCCGCCAAAGTCTGCGGGAGGCAAACCGTGTTCTTGATGCTTCGATCTACTCGGACGTCCTCGATGAAGGCCAGGTCGCTGTAAATCTCAAAGAATTCCAAAAGGCTCAGGCCGAGGTTTCCGCTATCAATTTTGAGTTGGAGTTGAATGTAAGGAAGGTCTTAACGCCCGAGCAACTCGCCCGATTTCGGGAAATGCGACAGCGCTTTAACGAACGCCGAGAGGGCCTTCAGGAGGGACGCGGTGCCGGGCGCGGGAATCCCGAAGGGCCGGGGCGGACCCGACAGCCTCAGCCGCCTGAGTAGTTCTCCTAAACTACAAGAATATCTTAGACGCCCGTTTTGCCGCGGGCGTTCTTATTTGTCTATTCTCCGCCTTTCGTTGTAACCTTTACCGAGTCAAAGGGTTCGGTCGCCTGCTCGTTATCCGTAAATGAATCCACTCGTAAAATTCATTTCAGAGCTGCAGGACGTGAGCCTCCTTATTTGGAGCGCCATCGTCAGCCTCGGAAGCAGGCCTAGGTACATTGCCGAGACCGTTAGACAGATGGACCTGATCGGCGTCGGATCCCTGCCTATCGTCCTTTTGACCGGCTTTTTCACCGGGGGCGTTCTCGTACTGCAGACCTTCCCGACTCTCGAATATTACAGCCTTCAAAACGAAAGCGGGCGCTCGGTGGCCACGTCGCTGATCCGTGAATTGGGTCCCGTTCTATCGGCGCTGATGGTTTCCGGCCGGATAGGATCGGCGATCGCAGCCGAACTTGGCTCGATGGTCGTTTCGCAGCAGATCGACGCTATGCGGGCCCTTGGTACTGACCCGGTCCGAAAACTGGTCGTTCCGAGGATTATTGCTCTGATCTTCATGCTTCCTCTTTTGACCGTGGCCGCCGACGTATTTGGCCTTATAGGCGGCGGGGTCGTCGCCAATTTTCTTTTCAATCAAGACATCCACGTGTTTGTTGAATCGGTCCGCAACGGCATCTCGACACGCGATATTTTCGGCGGCATGATCAAACCCTTTTTCTTCGGACTTGTCATTGGATCGGTAGCTTGTCATAAGGGTCTGAGTACGACCGGCGGTACCGTCGGCGTCGGGCGATCGGTCACTAACGCCGTTGTTATCTCGTCGATCTGGGTAATTATATTCGACTTTTTCCTTGCAAAGGCGTTGCAGTACTTTCTCGACATTGGGCGCATCTAAACCTTATAATCTTCGGAACCGATATGTTGTCTTCTCCGGAACCCGTCATACAGATCGACTCGGACGAAGATCTGGCTCCGACTGATCTAACCGATGCAGTCGATGAACCGGACCGAATGACGCCGGCCATCGAGTTTCGGGATGTGCATCTTTCTTTTGACGACAACAAGATATTGGACGGTATCAGCTTTACCGTTAAGCGGGGCGAGACCAAGATCATTCTCGGACGCAGCGGCGGCGGTAAATCGACGATCATTCGTATGATCCTTGGACTGCTGAAGCCGGATTCGGGCTCGATCTTGATCGACGGCGAAGATATTACTGACTATACTGAGCCTGAAATGATGCCGGTGCGGCAAAAGGTTGGCATGGTGTTTCAGGAGGGGGCTCTGTTCGATTCACTTTCCGTTTATGAAAACGTAGCCTACCGACTCCGCGAACAGCGAGTGCCTGAAAAGGATGTTGAACTTGAAGTACGGAGAATGCTTCGATTCGTAGACCTCGAAGACGCGATCGACAAAATGCCGAGTGAGCTTTCGGGCGGGATGCGACGGCGAGTCGGCATCGCTCGAGCTCTTGTCGGAGATCCGTCGATAGTGCTGTTTGATGAACCGACAGCAGGGCTCGATCCGCCCACCGCCCGCACGATATGTGAACTCGCCATAAAGCTGCGGGATCTGCAGGATGTGTCCTCGATCTTTGTGACGCACGAAATGACGAACGTTGAATATCTAGGTTCCGAGTATGCGACCGTTAACGAGGACGGCGAAGTTATCTTTGAGGTCGAAGGCGAAAAGCTCTGTCTCATTAATACCGAGATCTTGATGCTCCGGGACGGTAAAGTGGCCTTCAGCGGCAAGGACGAGGCATTTTTTAAGACCGATGACCCCTACATTCAGCGGTTTATGAAAGGCAAATAATTTCTCATGGTACAAACGAGCAAATCGCAAACGTTCAGTCAGCTTAGAGTAGGGATCTTTGTGCTATTCGGTCTCATGATCCTTGCATTTCTGGTTCTTAACTCGACCGGCGATTTCAACCCGTTCGAAAAAAAGCTGCAGCTAAAGGCGCGCTTTGCCGCCGCTGACGGGCTGCGGGACGGGTCTGAAGTGCAGCTTGCAGGGGTCCGGATAGGAAAGGTCAGCGAGGTCGTACTGCTTCCGCCGGATTCTCCTGAAGAGGCTAAGATCGAGGCGACGTTGTTGGTGGACGGCGATCTGAACGGCAGGCCGATAACCGAACGAATCCGTACCGATTCGACAGCCCAACTAATTGCTGTTTCTGTTCTCGCCAACGAGAAGATCATTAATATTTCTCCCGGAACCATCAAGGGGGATCCCGTATCGGAGAATCATATCCTCGACTCGAGCGAAGCGATCTCGATAAATCAACTGACCAAGACCGGCAACGACCTGTTGCAGCAGATCAATAAACTTGCGGTTCCCGCGAATGAGATCTTGAACAAAGCAAATCAGGGCGAGGGTACGCTCGGCCGTATCGTAAACGACGAATCGCTTTATCAGAATCTGGACGCCACAGTTGCAGAGACGAAGCTGACCATGGTTCAGCTGCAGACAACGATCGAAAAAATCAATCGAGGTGAGGGGACAGCCGGCCAGCTGATCAGCAACCCCGAACTTTACAATAATCTGAACCGTACGGTTGCCCAACTCGAAGGTATCTCGCGAGACATCCGCGAGGGCCGCGGCTCCGCCGGGAAGTTCGTAACGGATGATGCACTTTACAATGAGACGCGTGCAGCCATAA
>DATHVL010000074.1:0-10893 GCA_035461325.1 Pyrinomonadaceae bacterium | reverse complement strand
CCCAAGCGGTAACGCCTTAGAATTCAAAGGCTTCAAAAACATGAATTCGGTCTTCGCAAAATAGAACGAACCTCGCATTTTCGATCTCCGAATATTAGCGTTGCGGTAACCGCAGGCTGGTAACGTCAAAGCTCGGTAATGTATGCTGTTCGTGCGATCTTAGTTTTGCGGCTGCGATGATGCACCAAACCAAACACTACCCGTCGAGTTGGCTGGCCTTTGACCTAAACGTCTTGCGTCGGCTCAAGTTCGAATCCGTATCGATGCCTTTCACGCCGGATCCGGTTCTTGGCACGTATTTAAAGCGCTATCAGATCAGGGTCGCCGCCAATGATCTGCTGCGTTCCGCCTGGACGGCCGCAGTCGCTTCGATACAGAACAATGCTGAAAAATTGACCGACGACGATGTGAATATACTGCTCGAGGACGTGTACGTTCCCGGGCATCGCCTTGCCAACCCCGCACTGCGGAACTGGTTCGGTGAAACTGACGCCTGGTGGTTCGATAATGTGCGGCGTAACTTAGATCGGCTGAGGTCGCCTTTCGCGTTTGCTATAGGGTCCAGCATTGCGATGGCCGTCGGGGATTACGTTCATTCCTTTACGGATGAGACCCGCGAACTTCGCCAGCCGCTTTCAAACGTTTATCGGCGTATTTGGATGTCGCTGCCCGAGCCGGTAAATAACGGACAGAATAACGTCTGCCATAACAAGCCGATAAGTGAATTCATCGCCGAAAGCCCGGCCGATCTGCTCTTTTTGCGACTGCCGGCACCCATCTCGGGTAACAGAACCGGATACCCCACACGAGCGGTTTGGCGCGAGGAGTGGCTTCGTGGGGAAGGGGATTTTTGGCCGGGCCTGGACACGATCCGCAATGGTACGCTGGGAATGACGGTCCAGACGAAATCCCAATATCTGCAACTGCTGCAGGAAACTTTGGGCCGGGCAGGAAACTTCAAAAAGTGGGCCATCGCCCATGTCGAAAGCGGCCTTGTTTCCACACAGGATATCGTGACCGCGATCGCTGCGGTCAACCGCAATCGACCGGTCGAGGCGATCTACACCAAAGACTTTTCCGAACTCACCGGTTCAAAAGCGGTGATAGTCACTGCCTGAGCTTTATTCGGCTCTGAGGATCCGTCCTCGAAGCCATTCACCGAAGAGATCAAGCACAGTTACCAGCACGAGAATAAAGAGCAGCACTGCTGAAAAGCGGTCCCAATGACCGAATTCCTGATAGCTGTGCAGCAGCAGTCCGATCCCGCCCGCTCCGACGTACCCGATTATCGCTGCCGAACGAATATTATATTCCACCATCCATAGCACATGGCTTAGGATCAGAGGCTTTACCTGCGGCAAGAGCCCGAACTGGAATGCCTGGATCGCATCCGCGCCGGCCATGCGAAGCCCGTCCGGGACCTCGGTGTCAATCCATTCAAATGCATCACTGAAGAATGTTCCGAGATAACCAACGCTATAAAATGTGAGGCCGATCACGCCTGCGAGCGGGTTAGGGCCGACCACGGCGACGGCAAGGAGGGCCCAGATAAGGCTGGGCAGGGTGCGGATGACATTTAAGATCATCCGCGTCCCCAAGTTCATCCATCGGGGAGCAATGTTCTGTGCACCTGCGATCGAGAGCGGCAGAGCGATCACGGTAGCGAACATCGTGGCCATCACCGCGATCTGAATGGTCTCGCCAAGTGCGGAAAGTATCTGCGGCCAGGCGGAAAAGTCGGGCGGGAAGAATTGCGACAGGAAGCGGCGAAGGTTTGCGAGGTAGCTTAAATCGCGTCCCGAGCCGGACAATGCGGGTATCGAAAATAGGACGGCGATCGCAAATAGAACAAGGGTTGCGCGAAAGGCCGTGAAGCGGTCGCGCCAGCTCAGCGGGGGAACCGGCAGTTTGTTAATGGTTCGCGGCTTATCCAATGGTTCGAAAACTCCATCCGGAACCGTTATCAGAGCCGATCGAGAGTTCGTAATCGGCGAATCGCTCGACCAACTCGCGGTCATGAAGGACGCTTATCACGCAGCACCCATCCTCCTTGCTTAGTCGCCGAAATCGTTCCAGCACTTGAAGGGAAAGGGCTCGATCCAGATTGGATGTGGGCTCGTCGGCCAAAAGGATCCGCGGAGATTGAAAAAGCGCTCGGGCGATCGCGGTGCGCTGGCGTTCCCCGCCGGAAACATTTTTGACGGCTTTGTGAACGATAGTGTTAAGGCCCAACTCGGTGCAAATGGCATTGGCCTCTTGACGATCAGCTTCGGAAAATCCAAACAGCGTTTGCCACCAATGGTACCCGCCCAGGCGCCCGCAAAGGACATTGGTGAGGACGCTCGACTCTGCGGCCAACCTCAGATGCTGAAAAACCGTGCCGACCGACATTCCATCGGACGGAACCAGCTCAGACGTGCCGGAGATCGGGCTGAGGGTGCCGCGCAGACAGGCCAACAGGCTCGACTTGCCGGAGCCCGAGGGGCCGGTCACTGCCAGAAACTTACCATGCGGAAGCTCCCAGGTCATCCCCGTGAACAATGTCTTGCCGCCGCGAGCAAGCGTTATGTCGCATAAGCCGACGGCGTTCTTCGGCGTCCCTGTTTCCGTGGTGGACCGCATTATTTGGGGACTACCTGCAGAGCGTCCTTTAGCGGACGAAGATGATCTGCCTGGTTCGCTTCGACCAGTTTTGAAGTAAATACTTTGTCCCGTAGATCCGAATTGCCGGCTTCATTCATCGCGAGCAATGCATCTTTGACCTGACGCTTGGCCTCGGCGGAAAGCGAGCTGCGGACGGCAATTATATGTGTGGGAACGTCGCCCTGTTCGGCCACCTTTTTGAGCTTTGAACGCTGTTCTTCAGTGAGATGCCGTCCCTCATCGAGCACGTAATAACTGACTGCGGCTGCCTCAGCCTCGCCATTCAATACGCGCTCGACTGCGGAAACATAGCCCGTACCGTAAAAGACATTGCCTTTACCGAAGAACTCTTCGGGGTCGTTCGCTTCTGAAACCAAACCTTTTTGCCTCAAATCCCAAAGGGGCATTACAAAGCCGGAGGTGCTGGTCTTGCTTGCAAAGGCGATCGGCTTTCCACGAAGGTCCTCGACACCGGCATACGGTTTTTCCTTAAGCGTTAGCCAGTAGCTCTTATAGGTGGTTTTGCCGTTTATCTCCCCGACTAGCAATAACTCAGCGGCCGCAGCGTTGATAAGATCGTTGGCGCTAAGGTAGCCGAGATCGACCGTGCCGTTTGCAAATCCCTCGTTGATGACGGCAGCCGAGATCGGAATGATCACCTCGACGGGACGGCCCAACTTATCCGAGAGATACTTCTCGAGTGACCGGCGTTCCTCGATCATCTGGTCGGGATTCTTGTCGGGCTTTAACGCGATCACCAATTTCTCGGGAAGAGCGCTCGCCGAATTATTTGTGACGGGCTCTGCCGGTTCGCAGCTTGTCAAAATTGAAATAGCGGTGACTAAAATGAGAAAAGTAAATATACGCTGCATAGATCTTTATTCTTTGAACGGTTTTTAGAAGTTAATGCTCACGCCGGCCTGCAGCAGCCGGGGGCTGGATGGCAGTATCCCGCGAGAGCGGTCGATAATGTACGTGCGGGTAGATAGATTCTTGCCGGTAATAAAAAACGTCGACCGCAGTTTCTCAACGCGATAGTTTACGGTCGCATTCCAGTAGGACTGCGAAGGTATAAGCCCACGCTGCCCATTCGGCGTAGGTGCGACAGCATTAAGGTCGTCCGCGAATTGGCTGCCTAGGTAGACATTCTCCATAAAGGCATTCAGGCCATTTGCATGGGAATATCCTAACGTAGTCGTCACAAGCGTTTCAGGCACATACGGCAGCCGGTTTCCGCTGATGTCGCACCGCGTTTCGCTCGTTCGGCGGTTTGCGGGGCAGTACGTGTTTAAGAGCGATGCCGATGTTGCGGTACTAAACCGGGTACCCCTAAATTCGGCTGTCGGCAGCCAAGTGACGGCGCTTCTCAGATAAATGCTGTGATCCGATCGGGTGATCGGACCGGATTCTACAGTGCCGGAAAATTCTAAGCCCTGCTGCTGCGTCCGGCCCCCATTCGTTAGCAATGCACCCGCACCGCCCGCAATGCTTGCCGGGACTATCTGGTTCTCGTAATCCAGTCGGAATACCGTGGCATCAAATTCTAGTCCTCGAAATGGTGCCGTACGAGCTCCGACTTCGTAGTTCCAGCTCCTTTCGGGGTCGAGCTCGACAACTCCTCCAGTATTCGAGATCAGGTCTTCAGCTCTTGGCGGCGAGAATCCGCGGTGTATCCCCGCGAATAATGTTGTTCGCGGGAGTCCGGAATAAGCGACCCCGATTCCGGGGATCACCTCGTTCACGGTCGTACGACCAAATGTGACGGGGTCGGCCAGTCGATTCTCGCGTTCGGCCCCGATCGATTCGATCCGAACCCCGGGCGTTATGGCTATGTCGCCAAAGACGAACCGGTTTTGCACGAAGCCGGAAACAGCACGGTTGCGGCGGATGTTGATCTCGGTGGCATAGCCGCTGCGGCTCGTCGGCAGATCGCCAAATTCCTGACGTCGATTCTGCGTTTCCCAGTGGATGCGGAATCCGGTTTGTAGCTCGCCGCGGAATCGTGAGCCAATGTCGTAATTGAAGGTAAAGCGGGGCTCGAATCCGGTCGTATCGTACTGACGCAAATTGCCCAGATTTCCGCAGGTGGTACTTAGGTCGGCCATCCCGGTACAGTCCGGGTCGGTCGTCAGCCGAAAAGGGCGGTGGTCTGAGGTCGAGGCCTGTCGCCACCAATGACGCTTGAAATAATTTCGGTAAAAGTTGGTCGTCAACACCGCTCTTGGCGACAACACTGCCGAGTGGGAAATGCTGAAACCAAAACGGTCGCCGTAAAAGAAATCATTCTCAAAAGGGTTATACCGGTTGTTTGCGGCGAATTCATCCTCTCGCAGTCCAGAATATGCAACGTTTGAATCTTCTCCGTAGTAACTGAACTTGAACGTGAGGGCGTGCCTATCGTTTATCGAGTGAACGACCTTAGTGGAAATGTCATTTAGTTTTGAACTGATGTTTTCCCTTGCCCCGTCGCCCTGTTTGCGAGTAAAGCCGGCGATTAATCCGGTCCGTCCGATCGTGCCGCTTCCGGTGAAGCTACCGTTAAAAAACTTGCGATTGCCGCCGATCAGCCGCAAATTGAAAGTAGGTTTTTCGGACGGAGTGGGGGTTAGGTAATTAATGACGCCTGCAATGGTCTGCGGGCCGAAGGCGATCTGCCCCGAGCCCTTCAGCACCTCGATCGAGCTATATCGTTCTATGGGCGGATGGTAGTACGACGCATTGTCACCATATGGAGCGTAGGTCAGCGGCACGCCGTCCTCGAGGAGCAGGACCTTTGTTGAACGTGTCGGATTGGTGCCGCGGATCCCGATGTTGGGGCGCAGGCCAAAGCCTTCCTCGTCGCGTATATTCACGCCGGACACTTTGCGAAGGGCCTCAGAAAAGTTGAAAACGCGGCTTGTCTCCAGGACACGGAAACTTATGCGGTCGATAGCGCCGGGTATATCGTCAAGACTTGCACTCGTTCCGGCCAGCGACGTTGATGTGATGTTGATCTCGGCTGCTAACGGGGCCGGAGAAAGGCGTATGGTTACTGCGGCCAAGTACGGCGTCACGACCGGAGTCTCGGAGCGTCCAAAGTTAAGCGCGGAAGCGGCGATGGAGTACTCGCCCGGAGGGAGTTGCGCAAAATAGAAGCGGCCGTTTCGATCCGTATTCGTTTCATTTAACAGAACACCCGATGAACTAAGCAACCGGACCTCCGCCCCAGCGATCGAGGCCTCCCGCTGGTCGACAACGCGGCCCGATAGGCCGGGGTCAGTTTGCCCATGAATCATGCCTGCTGCGGCTAGAGCCAAAAATAAAAGGGTAATAATGCGTGGAAATATTCTCTTCACAAACACCTCGGGAACATATTAATTACGCGATCGGGGTATTCTTATTGAAATCGATTTTCAATTTCAGTCAATCGAGAATTTATCTTAGCGGTCTCGCATTGTCAAACCGAATTGAAAAATTACTGATGAGAACGAAAAAAGCGCCGGGGAGGAACTCCGGCGCGGCTTAGTTTTCGGCAGGGGAGGCTATCGGCCCGAAAATATCGGACCGCGCTTCTCAAAAAACGCGGACACGCCTTCTTTAAAGTCAGCTG
Source organism: Pyrinomonadaceae bacterium (assembly GCA_035461325.1). Classification (GTDB taxonomy): domain Bacteria; phylum Acidobacteriota; class Blastocatellia; order Pyrinomonadales; family Pyrinomonadaceae; genus OLB17. The sequence goes on along the minus strand of DATHVL010000074.1, from coordinate 4,661 downwards.
AACGGCCCGATTCCAGCTGACATTCGGCTTCCAATGCAAGCTGCGCTGCAAGATCGTTTGAGAACGAGGCGTTGATCATCCGTTTGACTCGGCCAATGGCACCGGTGGGGCCTGCAGCGAGCCGCTGGGCAAGCTCCGTCGCTTGCAGCAAAAGTTCTGCAGCGGGGACCACTCGGTTGATCATACCGATACGAAGGGCTCGTTCGGCCTCGATCGCGTCACCGGTCATCAAGAGCTCTGCGGCAAACTTTTCGCCGACCACGCGCGGTAAAAAGAATGTGCCGCCACAATCCGGCGTCAGCCCGATTCGTACAAAAGCCTGACGAAACGCAGCGTCGTCCGATGCGAGTACAAGGTCACATGCGAGCGCGAAATTGACGCCCGCGCCCGCACAAATACCGTTCACAGCGGCGATGAATGGGATCGGCGTCTCGCGGATGGCACGGATCACATCGTGCAAAGCCTTGAGCGGTTCGTCAAGAAATGCCTCGATCCGACCTTCTTGCCGGCCCATCGCCTGCATCTCACGCAGGTCGCCGCCCGCGCTAAAGGCCCGGCCTGAGCCGGTCAGGATCACTGCTCGTGCACCGTCGGACGATGCCTTTTCGATTGCGGCTTTAAGATCGCGGCCCAATTGAAGGGAAAGTGCGTTAAGGGCGTCGGGGCGGTTAAGACGGATGGTCGCAACTGCGCCGTCTAGCTGATAGTCAACTGTCTCAAAACTCATAGTCAGGAAATTGTGTTATGCGAAGCGGGCTCGTGAGCGGCTCGCCTCGTGACATTCACGGCAAAGTATAGTGCGTCCGACCTTTGGTTGGAAAGGGACCTGGTCGTGCTTTCCGCAATTGTCACAAACGATCTCAAACTTTTTGGGAGCGTCCTCGCCTTCAGCAGCCTTTTTGGATCGGCACTTTGCGCAGCGCTGCGGCGGCATTAAGTTCCGCTGATAAAAGACCTCTTGCTCCTTTTCGGTGAAGAGGAAGGTTTCCTTGCACTGAACGCAAACGGTTTCGACATCCGGCATTGCAGCACCTCCTGTTTTCGCTGTTGGGTTAATAGGCGATCAACCGCATCTTATCACATATTTTTGAAAGGAACGCAACCCATTTACGCAGCCAGTTCGGCGACGTGTGAGCGGACAGTTTCACCAAGGGTCTCGAGGTCATAGCCACCCTCAAGGCAGGAGACGATGCGTCCGGCACAAGCGTCATCTGCCCATTGTTTTACAACCCGGGCCATTGCAGAAAAATCAGGATCTTCGAGCTGGAGCTGGCCAAGGGGATCGGCACGATGTGCGTCAAAACCGGCCGAGATAAAGATCATATCGGGTTTCATTCTCCCGGCGATCTCGTCTATAGCCGCGTCAAATGCCGCCCGCTGATCGGCCGACTTCGTGAAAGCCTTTACCGGAATGTTTAACGTCGTGCCCATACCCTTTCCATGCCCGGTCTCGCCGCGGGATCCGGTGCCCGGGTACCACGGATACTGGTGCATCGAGAAAAAGAAGATGGACGGGTCCGTATAAAAAATGCCCTGCGTTCCGTTACCGTGATGGACATCCCAATCGAGAACCGCTACCTGTTCGATTTCCTTGTATTTGTTCTGGGCATAGCGAGCGGCGACCGCGACGTTGTTGAATAGGCAAAAGCCCATTGCGTTCTCGGCCGTGGCGTGATGTCCCGGCGGGCGAACCGCGACGAAGGCATTTTTTGCCTCGCCTCGCATTACCGCATCGACCGCGGTGCACGCCCCGCCCGCGGCGAGCATTGCCGCGTCGAACGACTTCATCGAAATGACAGTGTCGGCATCTAGTCTGTCGAGGCCGTTGGAAAATGCAGATTCGACCCGCTTGAAGTGCTCTTTCGTATGCGCCGCCTGTAGGGCTCCCTGCGAGGCGGGCTCGGCGGTGATCTCATTGAGCGTCGCCATGAGCTCCGCATCCTCTTTTATTGCATCGATTATGACGCGGTACCGGATCGGCGTTTCGGGATGCCCCGGTCCGGTGTCGTGCTTTTCGTATATCTCGTGGTGAATAAGTGCGGTCTTCATTTTATTAAAGATTATCACACGGGCCTGACCGGGGTATTAGCCCGTATTGGCCGGCTCAAGTATTTCTCAACCCCTTTGCAGCATGATCATACTCGGAAAGCTGCGGCCGTTGAGGAACCGCGGTCTTCGTCAATAAACACGGGCGGCTGGATCGCCTGACGCCGTTCATGACCCAGTAACATTTCAAGTCGAGACGAATAATATGAATACCCCCAGAAGCTTTCGCATACTTTATGTGGCGTCGATCTACGAAGACTGCCTTTTGCTGCAGGCGGCGATCGGAGCCGGACTCGTAGAGGTTAGGTTTGTCGAGACGGCAGAGGCTGCCCTTGAAGAGCTTGAAGTTAGTAGCTTTGACGTCTGTCTGCTCGAGACCCGGCTGCCGGACGGGAACGGATTTGATCTCTGCCGGCGCATCCGCGAAATGGGATATGACCTGCCCATTGTCTTCTATTCGGGCGATGTGGGTGAGATCTTCCGCAGCATGGGTTTCGCGGCCGGGGCCGATGCCTATTTGGCGAAACCTTATTTCGATTCGCTAATGGATAAGATCGGCGAGTATATGCACCTTAATCCTGCTCGGAAATCAGTCGCTTTGCCCAACAGCGTCTTAGATGAATGCCGTCTCATGGAGCAGCCGCCCTTCTAAAAATCGGCTGAGCTGCAGCGGAGTCACGTCTAGAAAAGTCGACCCACCATCGAGAATAATTTCAGCCAACGCACGGCCGGTCGCCGGCGAATGCATCACGCCGTGACCCGAGAATCCGTTCGCGAGATATAGCCCCTCGACATCACAGGTGCCAAGTATGGCGTGATGGTCGGGGGTGTTCTCATATAACCCGACGCGGCATTTGTCGCGGATCACCTCGGTCTCATAAAGAAACGGGGCACGCATCCGAGCCCGCTCGCGCATCTTCTCGAGAAAGTCATCATCGAGGTCGGTACAGAATGACGGGCCTTCGTCGGGGTCGGGATAGGCGAACATCAGCTCGCGGTCACTGTTCTTGGCGGGGCGAAAATGAAATCCGCAGCCGAGATCGATGACCATGGGGAGCCCGGCGGGAAGAGGCTCCCGCGACTTGGCCCAGACGATCTGGCGACGCATCGGTTCAACGGGGAGGGCGATTCCGGCGGTGGCGGCAAGCTCCTTTGCCCATGCTCCCGTGCAGAGTACGACCCGTTCGCAGGCGATTTCGCCTAGGTCGGTTTCTACACCGGTGACACGCCCGTTTGTCGTCTTAATCGAAAGAACGTTCGTTTCGGTTTTGAGCCGAGCCCCTTTGCTAAGTGCTCCGTCCGTAAACCCCTGCATTATCGCAAGCGGATCGATAAATCCATCTCGAGCACCGAAGCTCCCGCCTAGAACGTCGTCGCAGTTCATCCCCGGTACAAGCTCGCGGATCTCGTCGCAGTCGACCATTCGCACACCCTCGATACCGAGCTCTTGCTGGCGAAGGACGTTCGTGTGGAGGTAATCGACATGCTCCGGCGTTGTCGCAAAAAACAGATAACCGCGGGGCTCATAGCCGCATTCGTGTTCCCAATTGTTAAAGAAATCTATCGAGTAGCGTGACATCAGGATATTGATGTCCGTTTCGAACTGAGCCCTAACGCCGCCGGTCGCGGCCCCGGTTGAGCCGAGCCCCTGACGCGGACCGCGTTCGAGGATCAGGACATCCGTCTCGCCGCGTTCGGCGAGATGCCAGGCGACACTCGCCCCGACCACGCCGCCGCCGATGATAACCGTTACCGCGCTTTCCATAAATGTAAATTCTCCGTTGCCGCGTCGGACGGAAAACTTGTTCAAAATACCAAAGAATCTTGGTAAACTAAAATTAACTCAATGTTCAAAGTGGTCCTTCAAATCGCAGCCTTGCTCCTTCCTGGACTTCCCGGTCTTGCGACTGCTGGCGTTCATCACTACCAGGCCTCCGGTACCAACGTTTCTTCGTTAGCGGGGGATAGATGTACAGGCACCGGACAGGAGCGATTCAACTCCGAGTCGCTATTTGTTTTCGCCGATACTTCCACAACCGAGGAAGGCGGGCGGTGGGAGCGGTTCGCATCCGAAGAAAAGTTAAAAGAGTACCGAGAAACGGTGAACGAGACGTACACAATAGCAAAACTGTGGCTTGATGAAAGCGGAGCAGCAGCCGTTTTCACGATCTTCAGCGAATCAGGTGACTGGGCCAAGTACGTTACACATTGTTTTCGGAAGGACGGATCATTAGAAGAAGCCACGATCGAGTATCGAACGTTTTACGGGCATTTTGTCATGATCGAGCAGCAGAAATACGACACGTCGGCCAAGCTGATCAAGTCGTCGAGAGACTATTACGATCTAATGACCGACGAGCCTAAGACGGTTGAAAAAGAGTATTTGGATGACAATTCGCGCCTAGCGGCCGGCGATGTTTACATGAGTGTGGATAAACTGCCTTTTGCCTCCCTTATCCCCAAAAATTGATGTGCTCTTCGACCTCGTGGGACTTTGGGTATTGTTATAATGGTTTCCAGGGTGAGGAAATAGCGAAATGCGTGTCGGCTCCACCTTTATACTGTCGACAAACCTCAACTAAAGTCTCAGAACAACGATGCACTACCATTTGATC
>DATHVL010000073.1:0-4213 GCA_035461325.1 Pyrinomonadaceae bacterium | reverse complement strand
GAGCAAAGGTCATCTGCTCCGACAATGCCAGCCGCGGTACGATACCGCGGTGCTCGATAAACTTCCAGGCGATCCAGAAAAGTGCGGTAACGATCAGGAAAAGCCCGATGAAGCGGTTGACCCTCCGCGTCGAGGAACCATACTGTTCGAGCGCGGCGAGTTGTGCCATGACGTCGGCCGTTATCAACTCGCCCTCGCCGACGATCTTTTGGCCTCGTTTTAAGGTGATGGTTTGCGGCTCAACATCTTGTGCGGCGGCCAGCTTTTCGCTTTCGGTCGCGGCGCTGTCATAAACCAGACTGGGTTGGATCAATGGTGCAAGCGCGGCGTAAAATGCTTCCTTTTCCTCGTCAGAAAGGCTGCGAAGATCGCCGATCGATTCTTTCAGACGAGCCCGGGCGTCCGAAACCGACGTCATTGTGAATACCGGCCGCATCGCCTGCCGTATATCGGTCGGCCGCTGGCGGTCGATTATCTTGATCTCGTCCCCGAGATATTGCCTGTCCGAATCTCCGTAGACGTCGCCGCTGGCGTGTTCTCGCAGCATTCGCTCGAGCGCAGAGAGCTCATTGTTGCTGAACTGCCTTGCCCCGAGTACTCGCCCGAGCTCGGGGCCGCCTGCGCCCGTCCACTGGACCTCGGTTGGAGCATCGACATTGGCCCGGCCCGGTGCCGGAGGGTCGGCACGACGCTGCAGATCCTCCCATGCGGAACGGAAGCTTTGAACAGCCTCGTCCGCCCGGCGAGGCTCATACATAAAGGTCGGCGAGATGGAACTCATCACGGCGAGCCGCGTCGATTCCGATGCCTCGTCATCGACCACAGTGATATCCGCGGGCGAGACGATGGTTTCGCGTGCGATCTCCCGTTCGCTATAGATCTGTGCGGATTGTGTACGCCAAAACGGGTTGGAAACAAGGAGCGTCGCAGAGAGGGAAAGGACGCCGAAACCGATCCAGAACCTCTGGTTCGGGGATAGTGCGTCGTAAGGCCGGCGGAGAATGGCCGCGGCTTTTTGGCGCCAGATCGTAAGCGGGGATTTAAGATCCTGGATCCGTTTGCTCATGGTGATTCAGCTATTAGGCCATTCGCGCGATCTCGATCTCTCGGCCGCCGGCCATTCTGCCGATCTTGTCGATCATCGGCTTTAGCGTTTCGCCGCGGACAGCTGAAATTGACACGCAATCGACATTCTTGTCAAGCATGACCTGCCGACACAGCGACTCGAGGTCGATGGGATCGGCGATGTCTGCCTTGTTGAGAACGACCAGTTGCGGAATGCTGTCAAACCCCAGATCGGTCAAGATCTTATCGACGGATTCGATGTGCTGCAGCGCCCGCGGGTTGGAGGCATCCACCACGTGGACGAGCGTGTCGCTGTCCTCGATCTCTTCAAGCGTGGCCCTGAAAGCGGCGACAAGGTCCTCCGGCAGATCGCGAATAAAGCCGACAGTGTCGTTGATGATCACTTCCTGCTCGATGGGAAGCCGGAGCCGCCGCGATGTCGGGTCGAGCGTAGCAAACATCTTTTTCTCGGCGTAAACGTCGGAATGCGTGAGCGTGTTTAATAGAGTCGACTTCCCTGCGTTCGTATATCCGACGAGCGAGATTATCGGCATATCCTTTTGCACGCGGCCCTTGCGCCGTTCCTGCCGTTGGCGGCTGAGGCTGGTGACCTGTTTGTCGAGCTGGGCGATGCGGTCACGGACTCGGCGGCGGTCGGTCTCGAGTTTCGTTTCACCGGGGCCGCGTCCGCCGATCCCGCCCGCGAGCCTTGAGAACGCGGAGTTCTGTCCCATCACCAGCCGCGGCAGCAGATATTTTAATTGCGCCAATTCGACCTGAAGTTTACCCTCTCGCGAACGTGCACGCTGCGCAAAGATATCAAGGATAAGCTGCGGCCGGTCGATCACTTTAAGATCGGTAGCCTCTGAAAGTACGCGAACCTGCGTAGGCGAAAGCTCGGTGTCAAAGACGATCAGGTCGGCACCCAACTGCATCGAACGCACGAGCAACTCCTCAAGCTTTCCGCGCCCGAGAACCGTTTTCGGGTCGATCTTCGGCCGACGCTGAATGATCTGGTCAAGCACGACGACATCCGCCGAAGTAGCCAACTCAGCAAGTTCCGCCATCGATTCTTCCGCCTCGTCTACATAGCCCGTCGTTACGCCCACAAGCAATACGCGGTCGCGCTTTGCCTTGCGGGTCTTAGCGGTCCGGCGGATGCGTGTCATCTCGTCCTCCAGGGACGTGATCAACGCGGCAAAATCGGTGTCGAGTTGTGAGGGCACAGCCGGTTCGAGAAATGCGTACGGCTCGACATCCCCATTTGTTGTGATGTCCGCCGCGGACGACGGCAGAAGGTGTGCAGAATAAACCAGGTCGGGGAGGCCGGTCTTTCGATCGACCTGAACAATGGACATCAGATCGAGGCGAAGCAGCGCAAGATCGGTAAGGTCGTCGCGCGTCAGCTTTTCGCCCTGCAGATGCGTGTGCACACAGCGAAGCCCCCGGAATCGGCCGGCCGCGGCACGGGCACGTCCGAAGTCGGGCATCTCGATGCTCTTGGCGTTGCCGACCATGACATATTCCACCTGTCCCTTGCGATTGAGCAGAACGCCGATCTGTCTGCCGGTCTCGTGCGAAAGCTCGCACAACTGGCGCGCGAGTTCCTGCGAAACAATGTCCCGCTGCGGGACGCGACGCGTGGCGAGCTTTTCGATCCGTTTTAACTGATTGTGTTTCAGGCCTTTGGTAAAGCCCGTTACGTTAGCGATATTACTTTTGCCTCCAAACGCTATTATAGCAAACGACTGCGGCACGTTGGCCATCCTCGGCGTGGGCCGGCGCAGTGACGCGTTTGCACGGGGGTTAGTATTCAGTGATAATTTTTATAAGAAATGACGAACAATCCAACGCCGAACGCCAGCTACAGCCTAACCCTTAGAGTCAAGATACAGAACCATCCCGGTAAACTGGGAGAGGTAACGACCGCCATCGGACGTGCCGGAGGCGACATCGAGGGTATCGATATCGTTTCTGTGGGCAAGGATTTTCTTGTTCGTGATTTCACCGTAAACGCCGCGAGCGAGACGCACGATCAGGAGATACTCGCTTCTTTGGAGCACGTTGACGGCGTGGAGGTTATCCAGGTAAGCGATCGGACATTCCTGATGCACCTCGGCGGCAAGATCGAGGTCACTTCAAAGATACCGCTAAAGACCCGTTCGGACCTCTCGATGGCTTATACACCTGGTGTGGCGCGTGTCTGCGAGGCTATACGCAAAGATCCCGAAAAAGCGTTTAATCTTACCATCAAGAAGAACACAGTAGCCGTTATATCCGACGGTACCGCCGTGCTGGGCCTGGGCGACATCGGCCCGGCTGCTGCAATGCCGGTCATGGAGGGCAAATGCCAGCTCTTCAAAGAGTTTGGAGGCGTCGACGCTTTCCCGATCTGCCTCAACACCAAGGACCCCCACGAAATAGTCCAGACGATCAAGAACCTGGCGGTGGGTTTCGGCGGGATCAATCTCGAAGACATCTCAGCTCCGCGGTGCTTTGAGATCGAACAGCGTCTGAAAGAAGAGTTGGACATTCCCGTCTTTCACGACGATCAGCACGGTACCGCGGTCGTCGTACTTGCTGCTTTGATAAATGCTCTCAAGATCGTCGGCAAAAAGATCGAGGACGTAAAGGTCGTCGTAAACGGCATCGGTGCAGCGGGTGTTGCGTGTTCCAAGATCGTAATGGCCGCGGGGGTAAAGAATATTATCGGCTGCGATACGACAGGGGCTATTTATAACGGCCGCAAAGAGAATATGAACTGGGTGAAGGATTGGTATGCCCGCAATTCTAATCCCGATAAAGAAACCGGCTCGGTCCGAGATGTGATCAAAGGAGCGGACGTATTCTTCGGCCTGTCGGCTCCGGGCGTGATCAGCCCTGACGACCTGCGGCATATGGCCAAGGACCCCATCGTTTTCGCGATGGCGAACCCGATCCCTGAGATCATGCCCGAAGACGCTGTCGGCTTGGCGGCGGTGATGGCCACGGGCCGATCGGACTATCCTAATCAGATCAATAACGTACTGTGTTTCCCGGGCATCTTTCGCGGAGCCCTTAACTGCAGGGCGTCGAGGATCAATGAGCCGATGAAGCTCGCCGCGGCACACGCGATCGCCGAGATCATCGGCCCGGATGAACTGCACCC
>DATHVL010000072.1:0-5566 GCA_035461325.1 Pyrinomonadaceae bacterium | reverse complement strand
CGCTCGGCTTGGCTGACGATGAAGTCGAGGTCGAACCGGGCCTGTCGCGAACGGCGGAGGAGGCTTTCTGCCTCGGGCGTTTCTTCGGCAAAGCCTTCGAGCTGGGTTTCGAGATCCTTGATCGAATTTTCGAGGGCTTCATACGCCTCGCCTAGCGGCGTCGGCGACGACGTACCGTTAGTGGTGCGATATGAAAAGGCGTCGGGCAAAAGAGGGTAACGGCCGTCGAACCTTGCGGTTGTGAACCGCATCCAAAATTGTTCCGCCAACCCACTGATCTTTGCAGCCGACTTTGTAAGCCCGCGGGTCGCGACGGGATCGTATATCGGTAGTGCGTCGATGTCGCGGACGAGTTCGTCGATCTGAAAGTTGGAGACCTGAAAGCCGAAGTAATCGGAGGCGATGTCCTCTATCAGATGTGCCTCGTCGAAAATGACGGCCCCGTAATCGGGTATGACGCGACCGTATTGATTGCCGCGGACGTTAAGATCGGCAAAGAACAGGTGATGATTGACGACGATGATGTCGGCCGCGTCGGCTCGGGCTCGCATGCGGGTGATGAAGCACGGTTCGAAGTCGGGGCACTTCTGTCCGATGCAAATGTCGCCGCGGGCGTTGATACGGTTCCAGAATGAAAGGTCTTCGGGGAGGTCGACGAGTTCGCGGCGATCGCCGGTCTCGGTCTCGCGGACCCAGCCGCTGATCGCGCGGAAATGGTCGAGCTGGTCGAGCCCGTCGAGGACGGGCTGATCCTCGGCTTTTTTCACACGATAAAGGCAGGCATAATTTGCACGGCCCTTCATGTAAGCGGCGGTGAACTTTACGGGCAGTACCTTTTGCAGAAACGGAATGTCCTTTTCCATTAACTGTTCCTGCAAGTTCTTGGTGCCGGTCGAGATGAGTATCCGCTTTTTTTGAGCAACGGCCGCGGCGATGGCCGGGACGAGATAGGCCAGAGTTTTACCGGTCCCGGTACCGGCTTCGACGATCAAGTGGCGTTTCTTTTCGAAAGCCTCGGCGACGCGGCGGGCCATCTGGATCTGGCCCTCGCGGTACTCGTAATTATGGTGGAAGCGTGAGATGAGCCCATCGTTCCCAAATACTTTTTGGATCAGGTCGTCGGCCATTTATATAAAGTAAAATTATTGACGGCGCATGGCGAGACGAATTAAAATCGTGACAGTAAATGCTAACATTCACCCGGAACGGAGAACGCCGACAGGCACGCCGGCCGAAGAATTATTCGCTTACCACAACCTTGAATTGTAAATGAAAGAGCATTGCGTTGTCGAAACAGTTCATCGCCTTTAGCATAGAGTCGCAATATCGGCCCTACGGATTGTGATTCTCGCCCGAATAAACACATGAAAAAACAGCGATCCCCCCTGAACGGCGGCCTGATCATCACCTTCACGTTTTTGGCAGCGGTTACCGCTCTGGCGATCGCCCCGATATTTTGGGGAGATGCCGACGCGGCCGTAACCAACGGTTCTCCGGAAGCGGAGCAGAGGCGTGGGCTGCCGAATTACGACATCCGGGTAGACAAACAGGCTTTCGAGGTCAAGGCAAACCTGAGACAGCGCGTGGGCGGAACGCCCGCGGCAGCGGCGGACAGGCGCGACGGCATTGCACGGGGCGAAGCGAGACTGCGGTCAGAGGTGCCGAACCTGAAGATCGAGCACAACGAGGCGTTGGGGCACGCTGAAGTAATCGGGGCGAAGCCCGGAATGGGCCGTGAAACGCTGACGGGGCCGGCGGCGGGTAGGCGGCCGGAGGCACTGAAGCGGTTCATTCAGCGAAACGAAGAGCTTTTTGCCCGAGACGAAAATACGGACGACCTTGTCGTTGCGGCGGACCAGGAGAACCCGGAGGGCGAACTTGCCTTTGTCGTGATGAATCAGGAGATCGACCGCGTACCGGTATTCGGCGGAGAGGTGAAGGCGGGCTTCACCAAGCGCGGCGAGATCATTCGGGTAGTGAATAATTTGGCTCCCGGACTGGACCGGCACGGGGTAGTGAAGGAATTCGGCGATCCGGCCAATGCAGTGAGAGCGGCGGCGGGCCACATAGGCCGCGATCTCGGTGCTGAGGAAATGTTCGTTAACCCCGGCGAATCCACGGAAAACAAGTTCGTTTTCGGCTCGGGAGACTGGGCGACGACGGCTGAGAAGTTTTACTTCCCTCTCGAGATCGGCACGGCCGTACCGGCGTGGCGGGTGCTCTTTTGGGATACGACGGACGCGTACTACGTGGTAGTGGACGCTCAGGGCGGGGAGCTGCTGTGGCGAAAGAACATTGTCGAAGAGCAGACGCAGCCGGCGACATATAACGTGTATGCGAATCCGAACGCGATGATCCCAGTGGCGGACAGCCCGAACCCACTCTCGCCGGGGCCGAACGGGCTGACAGGAGCGCAGGGAGCCCGGATCAACAGAACACTGGTGACCCGGGTCGGTAACGAGGCCCCGTATACATTCAACAACAACGGTTGGATGACCGACGGAACGAATACGACAGACGGCAACGCCGTTGAAGCCGGCGTGGATAGAGAGAATCCTGCAGGGATCGACCCGAACGGCAAGCCCGTGCCAACGACGAATCGGGTGTTCGATTTTCCGATGAATCCGAGTAATCCGTCAGGGATGCCGAATAGCGGCGAATCGCCGCTGCCGGCGGGGGTCGCTCCGGGGACATGCGATGCCGAAGGAACGAACCGGCCTCTGATCGATTTTCAGAAGGGAGTTGCCACTCAACTGTTCTATATAGTCAATTGGTTTCACGACGAAACCTACCGGCTGGGTTTCAATGAGATCTCGTTTAATTTTCAGCATGACAATTTTGGACGCGGCGGTTTAGGCGGCGACCGTATCCAAGCCAATGCACAAGTTTGTCTGGGAACAAATGGTGGAAGTTTTGGAACCGGCGCCGACGGCATCCGAGGCCGGCTAAATCTGTTTATTTGGCCGGGGCCAGATCCGGACATCGACGGCTCACTGGATGCCGATGTAGCGATCCATGAGCTAACACACGGCCTCTCGAACCGACTGCACGGAAACGCGATCGGCCTTGCGACGAATATGGCACGGGGCATGGGTGAGGGTTGGTCCGATCTTTATGCTCACGCGATGTTAAGCGAGCCGAGCGATCCGCTTGACGGTGTATATGCGATCGGAGCCTACTCGACGTACCTCCTCTTCTCGGGTTACACCGTCAACGGCTATTACGGCATTAGACGGTTTCCCAAAGCAATAATGTCGTCGACCGGCGGGCCGCAAAACCGGCCGCACAACCCGCTTACATTCGCGGATATCGATCAGACGCAGATAAATGTGAATGACGGTGCGTTTCCTCAAGGGCCGATCGGCAGCAGCAGCTCTGCGGACCAGGTGCACAACGCCGGCGAGGTGTGGAGCAGCGCATTGTGGGAGGTCCGGGCGAAGTACATCCAGCGGCTTGGGTGGGAGATCGGCAACCGGCGATTTTTGCAGCACGTGACGGACGGGATGAAACTCTCGCCGCTGGCACCGACGTTCTTAAACGCCCGGGATGCGATCCTTGCGGCAGCCCTCGGCGGAGGCACGCCGGCGGATGCGGCGGATGTTTGGTCCGGGTTCGCGATCCGCGGAATGGGTGCGTCGGCATCGATCCAGGCCACGGGTAGCGGCACCGGAAACGCTCGGGTAACGGAAGCATTTGATACGCCAAATTTGCGGCAGACGCCGACGATCACGGTCGCGGACCCACAGGGCAATAACAACGGCTACCCAGACCCGGGTGAGAAAATCGTTCTTTCGATACCGTTGACCAATAACACGGGAACGACCGCGACGGGCGTAACGCTGAACCTGGTGGGCGGCGGAAGTGCCGATTACGGTACGATCGGTTCAGGGCAAACAGTGGTTAGGGATGTTTCGTATGTAGTCGACCCGGGGGCCGTCTGCGGCAGTCTGGTGACGCTGACAATGAACGTCAACAGCAGCATCGGGCCGGTTTCGTTCGAGCATACAATTGCAGTAGGAACACCCGTTTTGTCGCTGGCGGAAGATTTTGACGGCGTGACGGCCCCGGGAATTCCTGCCGGCTGGACGGTGTGGTCCACATATGCACCGATGACGTGGATAACGACGACGACGAATCCGGATACGGCACCGAATTCGGCCTTTGCCGCCGATCCGGCGATCGAAGGCGGAAGCACGGAGCTGCAGTCGCCGCAGTTCGCGGTCACATCACCGGCCGCAATGGCGACGTTCAGGCACAGATTTCTGACCGAGCCGGGTTGGGACGGCGGGGTGCTGGAAGCGAGCATCAATGACGGAGCCTGGCAGGATCTATTAGCCGTTGGCGGATCGTTTATTTCAAATGGATACAACAGCGCGTTGGGCGTTAGCCCCCCGAACCCGCTAGGCGGAAGACAAGCATGGTCGGGAAACTCGAACGGTTATATAACGACCGGGGTCAGGCTTCCGTGGACCGGCAGTGCCTACAATCTGCGGCTTCGCTGGCGGATGGGTGCGGACAACAATACCGCCCCCGTGAACGGCGGTTGGAATGTGGATACGATCAAGATCTACGGAAGTTATTCGTGCATCATCGTGGATAATTTCGGGGCGCCGTTCGATTTTGACGGCGATGGTAAGACGGATGTTTCGATCTTTCGGCCGGCGAATGGTGAATGGTGGTATGGGAAGAGCTCGGACGGCGGGCACGGTGCGGCGGCTTTCGGGACCGCGAGCGACGTGATCGTTCCGGCGGATTACACCGGCGACGGGGTGACCGACATTGCTTTCTTTAGGCCGTCGACGGGCGAGTGGTTCGTGCTGAGGAGCGAGGACTTCTTGTACTACTCCTTCCCGTTCGGCACTGCGGGCGACATACCTGCACCGGCCGATTACGACGGTGACGGAAAGGCGGATGTCGCGGTTTACAGGCCATCGACGGGAACTTGGTACATCCTGAGATCATCGGACGGCCAGGTGGTGATCACGGGCTTCGGGGTCGCGGGCGATCAACCGGTTCCAGCCGATTACGACGGGGACGGAAAGGCGGACATCGGCGTCTTCAGGCCGAATGGCCCGAGCGGAGCCGAGTGGTGGATACTTCGTTCGACCGAGGGTTTGCTCGCGGTGCAGTTCGGTTCGGCGGATTCGAAAGCCGTTCCGGGTGATTACACCGGTGACGGCAAGGCGGACGTCGCTTTCTTTAGCTCGACGGGCGGATGGTACATCCTCCGGAGCGAAGATATGCTGTTCTACTCGTTCCCGTTCGGACTGGGCAGCGACCTTCCCGTACCGGGCGATTACGACGGCGACGGCAAGATCGATGCGGCCGTATTCCGCAACTCCGAAGCGGCGTGGTACATGCTGGGCTCGAGCTCAGGCACGATCATAAGGAACTTCGGAGCCTCAGGCGACCGGCCCGTTCCGAATGCGTTTGTGAGGTAACCATATAAGGACAAAAACCGGCTTCAGGTGGATATTCCTGCTGCCGGTTTTTGCTTTCGCCGGAATTGACGGTTCGTTAAAAGTCTGCTAAAAATAATGTACCTTATTTATAACTTTTATTTGTT
>DATHVL010000071.1:0-3778 GCA_035461325.1 Pyrinomonadaceae bacterium | reverse complement strand
GTATTTCGGGGCTCGTCCACTCCAGCCCGACGATCGGGTTGAATGAGACGAGCGTGGCCGGGTCGGGCAGCGTCGTTGCCGGCGGCGTCTGTACATTCCCGTCAGCCATCGTGTTCTCAGCCCCCAGCGGCTGCTGCTGTTTCATGTCGTAAGCCTGCGATGACAGGAGCAGTGCGTTCCTTAGCGGGACGGCCGCTTGCGTCGGCAGCGCACCGACCGCATCGTAAACCCTTATCTGCGTATCATAACCCGCCGCCACCTTTGCCGAATCCGGCGACCAAACGGGCCGCACGGCCGTCATCCCGTCATCGAGCCTGCGTTCGCGGCCGTTACGCTCGACCACTCTCGGCCGGCCCACCGGAACGAATATCTGCCCCTCCTCCATCGCACGCCGTTCCAGGTACTGCCATTCCCGGGCCGTCGCCGCAAGTGCCGCCAGCATCGAGCTGTCCGGCGACCACGCGTAATAAAAATAGATCAGCCCTTCATTCTGTGTCAGCGGCCTTAATGCGCCCCCGTCCGCATTACAGAGATAGATCTGCTCGCTCCTGAACGTCAAGACTCCCAGCGGCGCCGTCGGTGTCGGCTCCGCAAGCGGATCGGGTTCCGCCGGAATCGCCATCGCATTCGCCTCGGGATCGGCCGTGTTAGCTTCGCCTTCGGGCACCTCGCCGCCTTCCGGTAAAGGCGACGGTGATGGCTCGGTCTGCAAAGTTCCGTCCGGGTTCTCGCCTTGCGCGCCGCGGATCATCGCCACAAAAGCCAGGTGAGCGGAATCGGGCGACCACACGATCGTATCTGGAAAATGCACAGCCATCGTGTCGGCTGTGATCTTCTGAATGAGCCGCCCGTCAGAGCCGTACATGTCCAGCCTAAACTCGGCCGGCAGGTCCATGCCTTGGTGATAGATGGCCAGCACACGCGCACCGTCCGGCGAGGTCAGCGTCCTGTCCAAAAGCTCGCCCGGCCGCTCACCCTCAAAGTGCGCACGCACGGCCGGGTGCAGTTCGGCGTCAGAGGCCACCGCAGTGATCTCCGGCTCCGGAACGTCCGGCTCGTATCGGTAATTCAGCGAGACCGCCGGGACCTCCGCCAGGCTGCCGGGCATAGCCGCGGAACGGGTATTCGCGGGCTCAGCTTCGCCGCATGCCGCAGCCAGTGCCGCCGCCGCGATCATCAGAAATGCCGGGTATTTCCTTGACATATGATCCATTATCTCCGGCCGCTTAATTGCCGCCCAGATACTGCGCCCTCAACCCCACTGCCGCTTCCGACGCATTCGGGTCCGCACGCAGGGTGTACTGCTGCCGCGTGTCCTGGCCCAGTTTCACCGTGATCTCCTTCAGCTGGTCAAATCGAAACACTGTCAAGCGGATCTCATCTCCCGGCCTCTTCTCACCTATATAAGAGTTCAGAAAAGCCTGCGTCGCACGGTAACCGTCCACCGCCAGGATCTGATCGTTAAAGTTCAGGCCCTGTTCATAAGCGGGCGTCCCGGCCGGAACGTTCCGCACGGACAATTGGCCGTTCACATCGCCGAGCGTGGCACCGAGAAATGCCGTCCCATCGGCCGGCCCCGTACCCACTAATTGCAGCCCGATCGGCGCGAGTATCGCGTTGTAATCGATCTCTTCCCGGCCGCTTACGTAACGGGTGAAAAAGTCGTTGAGGCTGCGTCCCGCCATCATCTCACTGGCCTTCTGAAAATCTGCCGGGGTAAACTGCCGGTCCTTTTTCGCATACTCGTCGTTGAGGTAACCCAGCACATTGTCCAGCGATCGCTCGCCGTTCGACGAGGTACGGATAACGATGTCCAGCATCATGCTCACCACATCGCCCTTGTCGTAGTAAGAGATCTGGTTATTTATCGCGTTCTCGTCCTGCCGATAGTATTTGATCCAGGCGTCAAGGCTCGACTCTTCCAGGCTCGTCTCAAAACGGCCCGGCCTGTTCTGCAAAGCGCTGATCACCCCGGCTTTCGTTGCCAAAAATTCCTGCTGGCTGATCAGCCCGGCCCGCATCAAAAGGATCCCCTCATAATAAGAGGTCGTCCCTTCCGCGACCCACAACAGCTTCGAATAATTCTCGTTTTCGTAATCGAACGGCCCCAGCGGCTCCGGCCGGATGCGCTTCACGTTCCAAAGGTGGAAATATTCGTGAGCGACCAGGTTCAGAAAAGCGATGTAGCGGGACTGCGGCTTAAAGCCCCAGCGGTTCCACTGCAGCGCGGTCGAGTTCAGATGTTCCAATCCCCCGCCGCCTCGCAAATTCAAAATGATCAGATAATCCTCGACAGGCAGATCGCCGAAGATCTTCACCGATTCATCCGCGATCTTGGCCGTATCGATGCCGATCTGTTTCATGTCATAGTTGCCCTCACCCGTGACGACCAACCGATGCGGGGCTCCCGCCGCCATAAAGGTGTGTTCGTGAAAATCGCTTATCTCAAATGGCGAGTCAAACAGTATGTCGAAGTTCGGAGAAGTAAATGTGTTCGGCCGCCCCGCTACCGGCCTCAGCCCCGTCGCGATCTTCCAGTCGCCGTAGGGGCGCACGGTCAGCGTCGAAGGCGCCGCGAGCTGGCCCGCCGGATACATCAGCAAAGCCGCGTTGTTCCAAAACGCGTGTTCGTCATTCAGCTCGTTCGTCCGGACCGTCAGCTCATTTGAATACACCTTGTATCGGGCAATGATCTCGCTTGTGCCCGCGGCATTCACCTGCCACGTGTTCTTGTTTATTTTTTCCCAATCAAGCGCTCGTCCCGCGGCATCCGTGACCGTCAACGCCTGCACATGCCGTGCATATTCGCGGATCAGATAACTCCCGGGCGTCCAAACGGCCATCTTGAGCTGAGTCGCTCCCGGCGATCGCGGCCATCGCACCCGCATCTCCACCTCGAGCAAATGCGTCCACGGCCTCGGCATCGACACCGTGTAGTCGATCGAGCTCACCGCCGTCTGCTGCGCCCTTGCCTCGACCGCGCTTTCCGCCAATACAAAAGGCGCGGCAAAGTTCAGCAGTACGAACAGCACCAGAGTGCCGAAAATTTTATTTGAGTTCATCTTTCTGATCATTATTTTAATCCGTATCCCCGGTTCGTTAGTTTTCGAGATTAACGTATTCTACTATGGAAACAGGGCTTGTCCGAAATTTGCGCCCCGTCCGCTGTCAGCCGATACCCTAATGAGTTCCCGCCGAACGACCGAAAAATTCTTTACTACGCCGCTGATTATCATCTACACGACGGTCTTTATCGACCTCATCGGCTTTGGTATGGTCATCCCGATCCTGCCCTATTACGCGAACACCGCCCCGTTTTACGCCACGCCCTTCCAGATCGGACTCCTCTTCGCCATCTACTCATGGATGCAGTTCTTTTTCGCACCGGTGCTCGGCCGTCTTTCGGACCGCTACGGACGGCGGCCCATCCTGTTTTTCAGCATTCTCGGCTCGGCGGTGGGCTATTTCGTGATCGGTGCCGCGAACACCCTTTTCCTCGTCTTTCTCGGCAGATTCATCGGCGGTATCACCGGCGCAAACATCTCGACCGCCCAGGCCTACATCGCCGACGTCACCTCCAAAGAGAACCGTGCCAAGGGCATGGGCCTTTTCGGGGCAATGTTCGGCCTCGGGTTTATACTGGGCCCGGCGATCGCCGGCATTCTCAGTAAGTACGGCGTCCACGTGCCATTCTATGCGGCCGCAGGGCTCTCGCTCGCGAACGCCATCGCGCTCTATTTTATCCTGCCCGAATCCGTCGACGTCGCTGCGTATAAAC
>DATHVL010000070.1:0-5577 GCA_035461325.1 Pyrinomonadaceae bacterium | reverse complement strand
TCTAGTTCTGCAAACTGTTGCGATTGTTTTAGTTATGATATTGAGGCTGGCGGTGGGCGATTAAATTGCGAACAATGCCGGAAAAAATTGACCGATCGATCTGAAATGAATCAGGTCAAGATATGGTCAAAGTGACCGGGCAACCTCTTGCATTAGGACTGCTAAGGAGAGGCACGAACTGCCGGTCCTTTTATTCCAGATCAACAGTTTGAAGGTATTGCGGAACCATGACGTCCCATCCAAAGCGCTTGCGGATGTGGCCGGCCATTGCTTCGGCGGCGTCGGGTTCACCGTGGGTGGTGAAGACCATTTTCGGCGTGGTCTTTAGCCCCTCTAACCACTTCAGCACGGACTTCCAGTCGGCATGAGCGGAAAAGCCCTCTACCTTTTCGATGTGACAGTTGACCGGCACCCAGCCTTTCATTATCTTTACTTCCTTTTCGCCGTCCTGAATGCGGCGCCCGGTCGTGCCGGCGGCCTGAAAGCCGACGAACACGATAGTTGCACGCGGATCGGGCAGCATCCGAACAGCGTGGTGGAGCACACGCCCACCCGTGATCATCCCGGAGGCAGAAATGATTATCCGCGTACCGTTCATTTCGTTCAGAGCCTTTGATTCGTCACGGCTCGATGCGGTCCGCATCGACCGGGTTCTCAACGGGTGTCGTTTTTCGGCAAGTATCGAAGCGTACTCCTCGTCGTGCTCCTCGTTCCACCGGGCGTAAACCTGCGTCGCCTGGGCGGCCATCGGTGAATCTACCGCGACGGGAAGAATGGGAATGCGGCCGTCGTCTTCTAATTCGCGGATCAGGTAGAGAAGTTCCTGGGTGCGGCCGACTGCAAATGCAGGGATCAAGATAGGCCCCTTTCGCTCGACCGCCTCCAGGATAATGCGCTCAAGCTGATCCGCCGCAGAAACGTTTCCGTGCAGCCGGTCGCCATACGTAGATTCCACCATCAAGTAATCGCAATCCGGCGGCGCCGCAGGGTCTTTCACGATCGGCTGATCGTAATGCCCGAGATCGCCCGAGAACAGAAATCTGATCGGCGGCTCCAAGCCGTTATCCATTTCCAATAATACAAGGCTGGCACCCATAATATGGCCCGCCACGTGAAACGATGCACGGATACCCGGAGCGACCTCGACCGGATCCCCGCCGTTTGCGAGCGGCTCGATAAGCTTTAATGCCTCTTTCGCATCCTTCTCGTCATACAGCGGCAGAGCAGGGTTGTGTGATGTCAGGTTGTGACGGTTCCGATAGTCTGCGTCTTCTTCCTGTATTCGGCCTGAATCCGGCAGAAGGATCTTCAACAGATCGTTCGTCGCCCGAGAGGTAAACACAGGACCGCTATAGCCAAGTCGAACGACACGCGGCAGATATCCCGTGTGATCGATATGCGCATGCGTGATGACGATCGCATTGAGGTGCTGCGGGTCGAACGGCGGCTCTTCCCAATTCCGCTCCCGCAGCTCCTTTAGTCCTTGAAAAAGACCGCAGTCGACCAGTACGCGGCTGCCGTTATGCTCAACAAGATACTTGGAACCCGTAACGGTGCCGACTCCGCCATAGAAGCTGATCTTTGCCATATTCGAACGACTTTAGCACAAAGAAAAGCGGAAGGCTTATTGCACCTTCCGCCATCATCTCAATCAACTCGAGATCAATTCACGTAATCCTTGCTGAACCAAAGCACGTTAGCTCCATCGGCCGATTTCGCCTGCTGTTTACGAAGCCGTGCCGCTTGCAGCAGCTGCTCGCTCGATTCACCGTCTGCCCAAAATGTCGCCCAGCCAAAGTTCAGCCAAAGCTTCAACTCTTCATGCTCGGAGACGACGAACGGCAACGCGGCAAATTCGGAGCGGATGCGTTCCATTATTTCCTGGGCGGTTTTTTCATTGGCCGTGGGAAGCACGATGGTGAACTCGTCGTTCATCGTGCGGGCGAGAAAATCCATTTTGCGAAGGCATGACCGAAGCGTGCTGCCCGCAAACCGGAGTAGCTCATCGCCCATTCCCGGCCCCAGCCGCTTATTCGCCTCGTCAAAATCCTTGATATCCACCGCGAGCACAGTAAGCGGCCTCTCGTCGCGAAAGCGCTGCGATTCGGCGACCTGATTCTCGAGCACCATGAAAAGCGCTCGTTCGTTAGGAAGCTCTGTTAGCTTATCGACCAGGGCACCGGAGATGGTTCGATCAACAGCTTGTGCGCCCAGAAGAAGCGGCGCGATGCGCTCGCCGATCGCTGAAAGAAGCATGCGTTCGGCATCGCCGAATTCGTGTCCCCGCGACACGTACATTTGAAATACTGCAAAGGGCCGCGAATCGTGTATCAGCGGGATCGCTGCCGAGGCTCCGATATCCGGCCCGTCCGCGCGCAGCCCCGCTGCCCGTTCCAGCGAAAGATCGCGATCGTACTCAACCTCACCGGAAAGATAGGATATGCCGGAGAGGCCCACGGAGGTGTCTCGAACTGCTCCTTCTAACGCGCTGTTTCCGTCACCGTAAACATAAACCGCTCGTAAGGATGTCTTCGCTTCGTCCGCAACCCAAAGCACGGCACCTTCGAAGGGAAAGATCTCGGCCACACGGCTCGCGACCAGCCGAAACATATCCGCCGACCGCAGCGAAGAGCCGAAGAAGCGGTCTGCCTCCTCCAGAGCGAGGAGCTTACCTTCGATCTCGTCAACGAATTCTTCTGCTACCGGTTTATGGTAATCAATGTCCACCGCCCGCGATCGGTGGCGGGTGTAAAGCCATCCACACACCGCAACATATATGACAGCGAAAGCTGCGAGTATCAACGTCTTGGCATCGATCGAAAGATCAGAGACCGCGATGGCAAAAGTCAGCAATGGCGCGACTAGCCCGAAGCCGAAAAGCACCTTGTGTGCAAGATCGAAACGAGTTGCGGGATCCGACAATTGATGGGTGGCGGGGGATTCGCCGGAGTTGGACATAGGTTTGTAGGAACGGGGCTGTGCAGCGAAGGAACGGCAGCCGATTCATCGGACTGCACGCTAAACTTAAAGATACTAGCTAGCAAGAGAATTAGTCAATGCTCAATTATTTGACGGTCCGAGGTCGAAGCGCTCCGAACCTGAAAAAAGTGGCCAAATATTTATTTTCGAAAAGGGCTCAAGTCGGGGCTTTTTAGGTTGACTATCTACGGGCGGATTCCTATTCTGTCCCTTGCTCCGCAGTTTGTAGGAGGGTCCGCTTCGGCGGATCGTTTTGCGAAGAGGCAATGTTCCGATTTCGGAATGATCGATCTTTTAGTTATTTGAGAATAGTTGCACGATCGTCAAATTTAGCGATCGGTGCAACTGACATGACCTGCGGCAAAGCGGACACAGTTCAGAGCAAAGGTGAACGCGAGTGCCCAGCGGTCAGGATCGTCGAGTGTTGATCCGGTCAAACATTAAAATGGCCCCTAACATTAACACCTCGGCGACCGTCATCATTTCGGCGAAATCCGGCAGGGTCGCGAACAGCACCCTCGCCGCCGACACGAATGTGAACACGAACGGAAACTTGACGGCTAACTCGGATTCGAACACCAGGTGATCGGTTTGAGACGGCCGTCGAGAGGCAGGGTTCATTGGACAAGATCAAAGCCGCTCCAATGTCCGCAAAGTGCAAGTAACAATTGCATTTTCGGGCGGCGGACCCAATGAGAAAAACTAGGATTTTTCGACTTTGAGGGGTTGACTATCGCGGGTTTGATTACTATATTGTCCAATGTTCCAAAAATAGTTCCTTGGGACAAGGGCTTAAGAAAGATAGGCCCTGGGTATGAATAGGTTAAATTTAATCTTTGAAGAAGACAGGAGAAACAGTTAAATGAAAAAAGTTATCGCACTTTCGTCACTTTTGGCATTGGGTGCTTTAGGAATGGCTTGCGGAGACACCGCAAACACGAACACGAACACGAACGCTAATGTTCTCAACACGAACATGAATGCGAACACGACCATGAATACGAACATGAATGCAAACATGAACACGAATTCAGCGGTCGGTAACGCAACAAACTCGGCTGCGAACGTTGCTGCTAACGCTGCCAACGCCGCTGCTAATGCTGCAAATGCTGCTGCTAACGCTGCTAACTCGATCGCTTCGAACAGCAACGCAAACAGGCCGTAACTCTCTGCGAAAGCGGACAACAAGAACGCACCGTCCCGGGACGATGCGTTCATTTTTTGTTTAGTCTTCGAACAGACGCCGAAGTTCTTCGGCAACCGTGATGGGGCGTTGGCACACAAAACCTTCGCAAACATATGCTGCTGGTTCCCCGTTAACCACGCCGCGATCGCGGATCAGAGGCGGCTCCGTGCCGCCCTCGGAGCGCACCGGAGCCGAAATAATAAACGGCCGGTAAGCCGACCAAAGCTCTTCCTCGAGTTCATTCCCTGCCGCGCCCGCGATGACGACTTCCTTGACCGGTGCAAGAGCAAACTCGATCGTCGCAAGAGCTCGCCCGAAGCCTTGAGGATGCCGGCGGATCTGGTCGGCCGCCAAACGCATCACGGTCCGGGCAAATCGCTCATACCGTTCATCGCCGTAAAATTTTGAAAGCTTGATCAGTACATCGGCGGCAACGGAATTGCCTGACGGTGTGGCATTGTCATAAAGGTCCTTGTTTCGCACGATGAGTTCCTCATGATCTGACGACGTGAAAAAGAAGCCGCCATTCTCCTCATCCCAAAAATCAGAAAGCATCGCGTCCGCGAGCCTTCGTGCTTCCTCTAGATATCGCACCTCACCCGTAACTTGGTAAAGAGCGATCAGGCCGTCCGCGAGATTCGCATAATCTTCGACATAACCGTTGAGCTTTGCACGGCCGTCCTTCCACGTGCGAAGCACCCGGCCATCCTCAACAAGATTGCTCAATAAGAACTCTGCATTTTCAATCGCGGTATCCAGATACTCCGAGCTTCCGAGGATAGCGGCGGCTTCCGCGAACGCCGCCAGCATGAGCCCATTCCACGCAGTGATAACCTTTTCGTCGCGGTGCGGCTTGATTCGCTTTTCCCGATGTTCAAAGAGGCTCTGCCGCCATGGATTCAGATCGTCCTGAGATACAGCCAGTTTTCCCGATTCGAAAAGTTCCTGATCAGGGATGTTCAGGATATTCTTTCCCTCGAAATTCCCTTCAGACGTAACGTCGAAATAAGCGTTGAATCTTACTGCATCTGCCCCGCCCAAAACAGCTGCAACTTCTTTTGGCGTCCACACAAAGAACTTCCCTTCCTCGCCTTCGCTGTCGGCGTCCTGTGTGGAATAAAACCCGCCTTCGGGGCCGGTCATTTCCCTTTGTACATAATCGAGTGTCTCGACCGCTATCCGCTTGAAAAGTTCGTCGCCGGTGATCTGAAAGAGAGCGAGGTAGATGCGAATCAGCTGGGCGTTGTCATAGAGCATCTTCTCAAAGTGCGGGACCAGCCAAACCGCATCGACCGAGTATCGGTGAAAGCCGCCGCCCAGCTGATCATAGATCCCGCCGCGGGCCATCTTTTTCGCGGTGTGCCGAACCATCTGGAGTGCACTCGCATTCCCCGTCCGCTTCCAATATCTGA
>DATHVL010000069.1:0-5687 GCA_035461325.1 Pyrinomonadaceae bacterium | reverse complement strand
AGTGCCGGGGGTAAGGGCCGCGGCAGGTTACAGCGAGTCATTGGCCCGGAACGCTCGGGAACATAACGGGTCGAATGTGCTGACCCTGGGAAGCGGCCAAAATACAACCGAAGAGTTGAAGCAGATAGTGACGGCATTTTTGGCCAGCGAGATCACCGAGGATCGCCATAAACGCCGCGTCGCGAAGATCGCCGACATCGACAGGCAATACAGAAAATGACCAGTAACGGCAATCAGCAACTGATCGATCAGATAACCGACCTTGTGATGGCAAGGCTGTCGGGCGGCGACGAGTGCGCCACGTTTTGCCGGGCCGATGTCGAGCGGATGGTCGATGCGGGAGCTGAACGCATCGGCATCGTGCTTGGTGAAACGGCGACGGCGCGAGACTGGGCATCGCTCATCGATCACACACTGCTCAAGCCGGAGGCCTCGGAATCGGATATTCGAAGGCTTTGCGACGAGGCTGCGAAATTTGGTTTTGCGTCCGTTTGCGTTAACCCGGCGTGGGTAAAAGCCGCCGCCGGCTTTTTGAAGGGAAGCGGCGTCCCCGTTTGTACTGTCATCGGATTTCCGCTCGGTGCCACACTCTCGGATGTAAAAGCTTACGAGGCTCGTCGGGCGATATTTGACGGTGCCCGCGAGGTCGATATGGTGATAAATATCGGAGCGTTGAAATCGGGCGACGACTGCGCAGTGGAAGACGACATACGAGCCGTCGCCGAGGCTGCTCACGAAAATGGGGCCCTCTGTAAGGTGATCATCGAAACGGCTTTGCTCACCGATGAAGAAAAGGTCCGCGCTTGCCTAGCAGCAAAGAATGCCGGCGCGGATTTCGTAAAGACCTCGACCGGGTTTTCGAAGGGCGGAGCGACGGCCGACGATGTCGCTCTGATGCGGCGGACGGTGGGCAGGGAATTGGGAGTTAAGGCCTCCGGCGGCGTCAAGGGGATAGACGACGCGCGAAAGATGTTCGAAGCGGGGGCGACGCGTATCGGAGCCAGCGTCGGCGTCAAGATCGCGGAAGAGGCGACCGGCAAACGTTCAGATTCGGTTGCCACTGCATACTAAAAAAAGGGCACCCGGATCGCTCCGAATGCCCCTCCCCCTCACCCACATCGGGTCCGACTACTCGCCGGCATTCTTTGTAAAACTGTAAACAATAGATCCCTTGGCCCGTATCGGCGTTCCGTCAAACAGGAAAGGCTTGAACGAAGAGCGCCTTGCGGCGTTTTCGGCCGCGTCCCTAAGCATATTCGGCCCATCGATGGCCTTTGCGGAGACGACCTTTCCGGATTCATCCACCTCGATCGCAACCGTAACGCGGCCTTCAAGGTTCATTCGCTGGGCAAAGGTCGGGTAGCTCGGCATAACGAGCTTCTCAGCTTGCTGAGCTCCGACCGTGCCGACTTCTAAAATGACAGGACGCGGAGGCTTCGCCTTGGCGGCTGCTTCCGCGGCTGCTGCAGCTTTTTCATCCTCGAGCCGTTTCAGGCTGCCCGCTGCGACCGCGTTTCTCGGGTCGATCTCAAGAGCTTGTCGATAATCCGCTATGGCCTTTTCGCTCTCGCCAAGCTTTTCAAATGAAACGCCGCGGTTTATATAGATCTCCGCCGAACGGGGCTGAAGCTCGAGTGCCTTGCTGAAATCTGCGACCGATCGGGCAAACGATTCCAGTCCGAAATGTGCCTTCGCCCGGTTCAGGAAGATCGCCGGGTCATCTGCGCGCATCTCCTCGGCCTTGTCGTAATCCGCAACAGCGAGTTGGAACTCCCCCTTCTTTGCGTGATCATCTGCGCGCTTCCGGAAAAAGCTATGATCGCGGGGCTCGGGCGTGGGTGTTGGAGTAGGTTTCGGTGCCGGCGGCGTCCCTTTTTCGAGGACTGCGGTCAGCAATTCGGTGCCGGCTCCGGTGGCGGCCAATTCTCGTGCGATCTCGGGCGTATATTGGAACGTGATCCCGCGTTCGCGGACGGCTTCGGCGAGAATGCGGTTGCGTTCCTCGATCGAAACTTTTTGCGACCGCAGGCCGATAAGCAGATCTGCGAGGCTAAGCTGTGCGGACTGAGCGTGCAGCTCCGCTGCCAGTCCCATTCCAAGTACCAGCAGAAGCGCGGCGGCAATGCCGCGAAGATCAAAAGTGTGTCGTCTGAAGGTGTGTTTCATGGCTTTTTTCGTTGTATCCGATAAAGCTGGATAAAAGGGGGATTTGGGTATCAGTGATCGCTGATCAGATCATCGACCGTAACTTTTTTCTTTTCCGGAGTAGGCTTCGCAGGCGGAGGTTTGGCAGCAGTGGCTGCGCGATCTTGTGTTCGAGCGGCCGGACGTGCGGAGGCGGCGGCAGTTTGGGACGCTTCGCCGGGAACCTCGGATTCCGTGACAGTTCCATCCGTCGTGACGGCATCTTCGGTTTCAACCGCTACCTGGAGCGGCTCAGGCTGAGCCGGGGCAGGCTGTTCGACTGCAGGTGCCGGCTGGACTTCAGCGGCGGGAGCCTTGTTACCCGAAAAGACCGTAAACCACCCGACTGCAGCGGCGAGGAGTATCGCTGTGACGCCGCCGGCAACTACGAACATCATCTTAGAGGAGCCGGGCTGTTCCGCTGCGAGAGCGTAATGAACTTCATCATTGTCCACATTTCTCGCCACGGGCACCGGATCCGCCATCGAAATGATGGGTTCCGGATCGACATACTTCGCCGTCGTGTCTCCGCCGTCCGGCTCAAGGATAAGCACCGAGTCGAAATCCATCGAAGCTGCCGGGGACTGTTCTTTAGGTGAATCGGCGAATGAAGCCGGAACGGCGGCCTCGATCGGGGCCGCGGACTGTTCGTTTACACGCAAAAGACGCTCGGCCTCTGCGGCACGCTGTTCCGCCAGTAATCGCTGCTCCTCGGCTTCGCGGAGCCGTTTTTCTAACTCTGCGGTACGCAGCTGTTCGGCGGCGATCTCCTGCTGTTTCTTGAGAAGCGGGTTCTCGTCAGAGGCAGCATGGGGCGCCGCGGTTTGCGGTGCCGCTTCTGTCAGTGCCGCACGCATCGCGGAAGCAGAATCGTATCTATCACCGCGTTTGACGTTCAGTGCTTTCATCAGGACGTCAGCGATCGCTTGCGGAATGCCGCTATCGATCTTATCGGGACGCGGCAAAGGGTCGGGATTGCCGTCTAGAAATTCTATCGAACGCTCCAAGGCGTCTGCCGGCTTACGGCCGGTAATTACGTGATAGAGCGTGGCCGCCATGGAATAAAGATCGCTGCGCGCGTCGAGCGGTGCCTGCAGATCGGCCTCGGCCTGGTCGTCAAAGCTGTTGATGATCACCTTTTGAGAAGCGGGGTCAAGGTGTTCCCAGATCTGTTCTAAGGGTGAGTACGCGAAATCATCCGATTCAAGTTCGGTATCGGAGGAACCGTCGAAGATAAGCCTGATCGAACCGTCGTCGGCGACCCTGATATTTGCAGGCCTAAGATGCCTATGCATGGTCGGCGGGTTCGAGCCGTGCAGATGTTCCAGAGCTGCGAGAAGCTGATCGGCCCACGCAAGTGCGTCGGCGAAAGGGGCTCCGCCGTCAACGCGGAGCGGGATATCGTTATTTGAGTCCTCGGCGATCAAGTATCGGCGGCCCGAACCCGATCGCGAGTCGCTATTACTGTCCGGGAAGCCCTGCACAGGGGGCGTGGAGCTGGAATGTGCCTGGGGGTCTGCAGATACCTTATTCATATAAATATGTAATACGTTCGAAGATTCGAATGCTTCTAGGGGTGAATTGTTGAATTTTTGTTGCGGTAAGGAGGCCGCTTGCGAGAGCTGATCGTCAGGTTTTACCGCATCGCGAAGGTGAGGGACGGGGCACTCGCCAGAGCTATTATAGCAAAAATCGTTCAAAATGGAAGAACTTTGTTAAAAAAGTTTTACCACACGATCTCGGTCGGTTCGATCAGTATTATATTAGGGTCGGGAGTGGATTCGTTTGCGGTGGTCGGTGCCCGTCATTCGGACGGTTTTACACATCTCGAACAGCCTTGAGCGCAGGCGAACGCCGATGCGGTCCTCGAGCGTTTCTTCACGGTCATTAACGCGGTCATCGAGATAGTTCGTGGTAAATATGGTGAACCGGTTGTCGTTATAGCGGGTATTGATCACGTGGGCCATCGTATCGCGGACCCAGTCGGTCGGCTTTGACGCGCCCAGCTCGTCGAGCACCAGGATCTCGGCAGTCAGTACAGGCGACAGAACGCCAAGCTCGGAACTTTGCGTACGGGGATTGTAGGAGTCCTGGATCTCTTTTAGCAACGCTCCGAATTCGTAGAACAGGCAGCCGAAACCGCGCTCGGTCAGCCCCTTCAGGATCGAGACCGCAAGATGCGTCTTGCCAATCCCGACAGGCCCCATAAACAGCAGGCCGCGTTCGACGGCGGGATATTCGTTTGTGAACTGCATCCCGTATTTGGCCGCCTCTTTCTGCGAAGGGTGGGCCGGGTCCGGCTGGTAGCTGTTGAAGTGGCAGTTCAGGTAACGCTTGGGAACGCGGACCTTTTGGAACGGATTCGATTCGCGCCGGTCGCGGCAGGAGCAGGGCTTTGCACCTCTGCCCGGAACGATCTCCATCCCCGAGCCGAAGCACTTCGGGCACGCCCCGGTTTCAGATCCAATGGCGTCCAATTTGGGCGGCACCATCGACAAAGCGGGTTTTTTGGGGGAACTACCGGACATAATCATCTGGGGACACAAGCAACAGGCGTAGAAGAACCGGGAGGGCAACTACGCTCGCATCCACGGGAAAACTTTAAGCATCCAACATCTTAAAGTGCTGAATTATAACACCCGGTGTGCGGCTTAGGTAAATGGCCTTAGCGAAGACTCTCGTATGTTATATTGTGCGGGCAAAAAGGAGCGTCAATGGCATCGTCAAAGATAAAGCCGAGCGAAATTACGCCGGAAAATGTTTATATGAACCGGCGGAATTTTATCCGTGCGGCCGTGCTTGCGGGGACCGCGGTCGGCACGGGCCTTACATACCGCGCCTTTACACCGGGGCCGGCTCCGGCCGCCGAGCTTTCTGCACTCCGGAACTTTACCGCAAATGAAAGTTTGAGCACCACCGAGACGGCGAATACGTTCGAAGAGATAACGAACTACAATAATTTTTACGAGTTTTCGACGAGCAAGACCGCCGTTGCGGGCGCGGCAACTCGGCTTGTCACGCGCCCTTGGACGGTCGAGGTAGGGGGGCTTGTAGAAAAGCCGACGACTTTCGATATCGACCAGCTTTTGGCATTTCCTCAAGAGGAGCGCATCTACCGCTTTCGATGTGTAGAGGCGTGGTCGATGGTGATCCCGTGGGTGGGATTTGAGCTAAGGCAATTGCTCGAACGGGTTGAGCCGTTATCGTCGGCGAAATATGTTGCGTTCCAAACGAAGTACGATCCGGCGACAATGCAATCCTCTCTTTCGGCGGGAATCGATTTTCCATATGTTGAGGGCCTGCGGCTGGATGAGGCGATGCATCCGCTGACGCTGCTCGCAACGGGACTGTACGGCAAGCAAATGCCGAATCAAAACGGGGCGCCGATCCGGCTTGTGGTGCCGTGGAAATATGGCTTTAAGAGCATAAAGTCGATCGTCAAGATCACGTTGACCGACAAAGAGCCTCCGGCGACGTGGAACCATACGAATCCGAGGGAATAC
>DATHVL010000068.1:0-1878 GCA_035461325.1 Pyrinomonadaceae bacterium | reverse complement strand
GTGCGGCATTGCCCGGGCCACACGCGGGGCCACGTTGTTTTGGTCGAAGCCGAAAGCAAGAGCGTGATGGTCGGCGACTGCTTATTTGAGGGATCGATCGGACGGACGGATCTGCCCGGCGGAAACTATGACCAGTTGATCAAGTCGATAGAGGACAATATTTTGACGCTCCAGGATGACTTTGTGGTGCACTCGGGCCACGGCCGGGAGACGACGGTCGGGCGTGAGCGGCAGATGAACCCGTTTTTGACGGGGCAATACTCGCCAAGTGCAGGAAGATATGTTTAACATTTCGGGTTGACGGCGGGGTTATAATACCGAAAAACTTTGAGAACAAATGGAGGCTAAATGAGACGATCTATTGCGACGTTATTTGCGGCCGTTCTGCTCGCAGGCGGTGTTTATGGCCACGGTGACAACACCCATTATCCTGACGTTCAGGACGCCGTATTCAAGACGACGAAGGTAACGGACAAGATCTATATGCTGCAGGGCGGCGGGGGAAACATCGCGGCGCTGACCGGGCCGGACGGTATATTGCTGGTCGATGACGATTACAGGAAAGTTAGTGAGAGCCTGGCGAAAGCGTTGAAAGAGCTTGGCTCGGCGACCCCGCGGTACATTCTGAATACCCATTGGCACACCGATCACACTCAGGGTAACGAGTTTTTCGGAAAGGATTCGATAATCCTGGCTCACGCAAATGTCCGTAAAAGAATGTCGCAGGTCAATACGCTTTTTGGAAATGCAATACAGCCCTCGCCCATGATCGCGTGGCCGGTTGTCACTTACACCGAAACGATGACGGTGTACATAAACGGTGAGGAAGTAAGGCTGGTTCACTACCCGAACGGTCACACGGACGGGGACTCCGTTATATTCTTTGTCGATTCGAATGTGGTTCACCTTGGCGATAATTTTTTTGTGGGAGCATTTCCTTTTGTCGACCTCGACAGCGGGGGAAGCGTTCGCGGCTTGATCGGGCATATTGCCGACCTGCTGGTGAAGATACCGGCAGATGCGAAGCTGATCCCGGGGCACGGGCCGGTCGCGACATTGGCAGACCTTAAGGATTATCACCAGACCATGACGGATTCGGTGAAGATCGTGGAGGACGGGATGAAGGCCGGGAAGTCGCTCGAGCAGCTAAAGGCCGACGGGCTGCCGGAACGGTTTGCAAAGGCCGGATCGGGTTTCATAAAGACGCCGGCGTGGATAGAGACGGTTTATCGGGACCTTTCGAAGAAGTAGTCTTTGCTAGGGAAAGTGAAAAGGGCAGCCTTTGCGGGCCGCCCTTTTTTTTATGCCACGCTGATCTGGCGGGTGAGGTACACATCCTGAATGGCGTTGAGTAGCTCGACGCCCTCGGACATCGGGCGCTGGAACGCTTTACGGCCCGAGATGAGGCCGGTGCCGCCACCGCGTTTGTTGATGACCGCCGTGCGAACGGCAGCCCCAAGGTCGCCGGAGCCTTTTGATTCGCCGCCGGAATTGATCAGGCCGGCACGGCCCATATAGCAGTTCGCGACCTGGTAGCGGACGAGATCGATCGGGTTTTCGCTGGTCAGTTCTTCGTATACCTTCTTGTTGGTCTTGCCATAGCTGCTTTCGATATTGAGCGAGTTATATCCGCCGTTTCGTTCCGGCAGCTTCTGCTTGATGATATCTGCCTGGATGGTGACGCCGAGGTGATTTGCCTGGCCGGTGAGGTCGGCGGCGGCGTGCATGTCGCCTTCTGCGGTCTTGAATTTCGGATTGCGAAGATAGCACCAGAGAATTGTCGCCATGCCGAGTTCGTGCGCGTAGGCGAAAGCCTCGGACACCTCGGTGATCTGGCGGGTCGCCTCTTCCGAACCGAAATAGATCGTGGCCCCGACG
>DATHVL010000067.1:0-2467 GCA_035461325.1 Pyrinomonadaceae bacterium | reverse complement strand
TTATCGAAATGTCCGAATCCGTCTCTTCGACTATCTGAACCGGTTCAACGGCCATAGTTGTTCCCCTTGCTCATTTCTTCCAACCGCTTAATGTTGATTCCGTAATGCGTCGCTTGATACTCCGGCTTCCCTGCTCGAATTATGAATGCCTGCGGGGTGTGGTGACGATACCCCGTCCGCTCCGCGATCGCGTCCGAGATCATTCGATCCTCCTGCACCACCACATAGTGCACCTCGGCGTCGATCTCGCCCACCATCTCCATAACGTGCGAGCTGATGCCGCACCGGTTGCTGTGCTTGAAGAGCACAACGGGCGTTTCTTTCGATCGCTCGAATAGCTCGTCGAGGCCCTCCATCGTTCTTATCTTTTGAAAGTTTGCAGCCATCGATCAAAAATTGCCGTATGCATTCGGTAGCGGGGGCATCGCATATCCCTTTCGCTCCATGGACGGGAACATCTTTCTATACGCCGCCGCGTTCGCCGCCATCATCACAGGCACCATAAAATATACTCCCAGCCCGCACGGTATCATTCCGATAATTACCAGCCCGATCTGTAGGCCAATAAGCCCGGTCACGCCCCCCAGATTCTTCCACACCGCCTTTGCGCTCACCACCATTGACTCTACTCCGCCGAGCCCGCGGTCGACGATCAGCGGAAAGGCGAAAATGATCAGCGAGTGAAAACAGACCATTATCAAGATCGCGACCATATCTATAGCAACCGCCCCGAAGATGACCGCCATCAGTTCGTCCTGGCTCATCGCGGGATTGGCGGCGATCGCGATCAGGACGGGAACGTATATCAGGGCGTAAACGATGATCATCGGGATCACGATCGCGGCGGTGACGATCAGCCCGGGGACAAAATGCTGGAATCCCACCCACAGGTCGTCGAGTGACGCGTGCTTTCCGTCAACCTTATTCAAGAAGGCAAAATATATCCCGCAGAGCATCGCTCCCATCAGGATATAAAGAGTTACGCCGGCGATCAGAGCCCCAACAAGGCCGATGACGAACATCAGCCAGTAATCCTGTCTGATGCTCGCCCAGCTCTCTCTGAGGCATTCCATTGGGCGGACCTCGCCCGTTGTGAAGCTCAAGTCCTTCATCCGCAGATCAGCTCTCGCCGTCTATTCCGTAGAACTTTTGTACGTAATCTCTCACCATCCGGTCGCTGGAGAACGCCGGCGTCAATGTCGTTATCGCATTCCGCATCATCCCGATCCATTTCCGAGGCAATCGGTTCTCGTCCCGGTCGTAATACAACGGCACGACAACCTCTTCGAGGGTTCTGTAAAGCAGGTCGCCCTCGATCCGGTCCACCTCTGCTTCATCGTCAAACGACCGAAGGTCGCCGACACTGAAACCGTTAGACCCGTTAAAACCCTCTATCCACCAACCGTCCAGCACCGAAAGATTGAGCACCCCGTTCATCGCGGCCTTCATCCCGCTGGTACCGCTCGCTTCGTGCGGCCGCCGCGGCACGTTCATCCACACGTCGACGCCATGCACCAGATATCTAGCCACTTCCTGGTCGTAGTCCTGAATGAACACCGCACGATTTTGCCAACCCGAGCCGTGATTTATGCTCATCAACTCTCGGAGGATCTCTTTTGCGGTGTCGTCCTGCGGATGCGCTTTGCCGGCAAAAACGAACTGCACCGGCCGCTCATCATTATCAACGATCTTCAGCAGACGCTCGACGTCCGAAAAGATCAAGTCCCACCGCTTGTATTGAGCTACCCGCCGTGCAAATCCGATCGTCAGCACCTCCTTGGAAAAGAGATCGGCCGTTTCACGCCGCTCGTTGATCGTACTATGCGGCCCTGTCTCGCCCCGCAGCGTCCGCTCGCGGATGAAAGCGATCAGCATTTCCTTCAGCCGCTCGTGAACCGCCCAGATCTCGGCATCACTGATCTGCCGCATTTTCTCGGCCCAGCTTTCGCTCATCGCCGCCGGCCACGAATCCCCTATCCTCTCGTCATACAGCCGCTGGAATGCCGGTGCGATCCACGTCGGAGGATGCACGCCGTTCGTTACATGATCGATCGGCCGAACCCCCTGTTCGTACATTTCTTTCCAGAGATCGCTCGAAACCTGCCCGTGCATTTTGCTTACTCCGTTCGCGGCTCGGCTCATCCGCAGTGCGAAGGGCGTCATCCCGAACGGCTCGGAATCGTCAGTGGGATCCACACGCCCCAGTCCAAAGAATTCGGTTTCGCTCAAACCAAGCTCCGCCAAATATTCATCAGAGAACGTGCTGCTCAACTGATCGGGTGAAAACACATCGTTGCCCGCGGCAACGGGGGTATGAGTCGTGAACACGCATTGCTTCCTAACCGCGGCTGCAGCTTCCGCAAAACTGCTCCCCGGATTTGCGTTGATATATTCGGTCGCAAGCTCGAGCGTCAAAAACGCAGAATGCCCTTCATTAAGATGAAACACCTCCGGCTGAATCCCAAGC
>DATHVL010000066.1:0-2514 GCA_035461325.1 Pyrinomonadaceae bacterium | reverse complement strand
TAATGCATTCAACAGTGAAAATGTTCAAACACTCAGCTTTCGCAAGCCTCTTCGTTTTAGTTATGGCCGCAGCCGCATCGGCACAGATCGCCGTTCGCGGTGAGACGGTTTGGACCATGGCCGGCGAGCCGATAACAAACGGCGTCGTCCTAATCAATAACGGTAAGATCGAAGCCGTCGGGCCCGCCGCGCGGGTAACCATTCCCTCGAATTACCGCGTTATGACCGCCAAGGTGGTCACGCCCGGACTGATCGACGCCCACACCGTCGTCGGCCTCAACGGCTACCTCAATCAGCCCCATGACCAGTCCGCACTGGACGGCGGAGCGACGGTCCAACCGGAGTTGCGTGCGATCGACGCTTACGACGCGCGTGAAAAGCTCGTCGAGTGGCTTCGTGAATTCGGCGTGACCACCATTCACACCGGCCATCAGCCGTCGGCATTGATCTCGGGCCAGACAATGGTCGCAAAAACGACCGGCAACAACGTCGACCAGGCCACGATCGTGCCAACGGCGATGATCGCTGCCACGCTCGGCCAATCAGCAATGGCCGGCCAGGGCCGTTCACCGGGAACGCGGGCCAAACAGGCAGCTATGCTTCGATCCGAACTGATCAAGGCGAAAGAGAACATCGGCAAAAAGGAACTGCCGACCGACCTCAAGTCCGTCGCCTTGATGCAGGTCATCAAGCGCGAGATACCGCTCCTGATCACAGCCGAGCGTGCACAGGACATCATGACCGCGCTCCGCCTTGCTAAGGAGTTCAACATCCGCATCGTCCTTGACGGCGCTGCGGAGGCTCCGATGGTTCTCAATGAGATCAAAGCCTCGGGCTTCCCTGTCATTCTCCACCCGACAATGGCACGCGCCGGCGGCGATCGCGAGTCGCTTTCGATGGAAACGGCGAAGAAACTTAAAGATGCCGGAATTCCCTTTGCCCTGCAGAGCGGTTACGAGGGCTACGTCCCCAAGACCCGAGTAGTTCTTTTTGAGGCCGGCATTGCTACCGCTTACGGCCTCTCGCAGCGTGACGCACTGGCATCGATCACAATCGACGCCGCGCGCATCCTGGGCCTCGATAACCGGATCGGTTCGATCGCTGTGGGCAAAGATGCAGATATCGCGATGTATGACGGTGATCCCTTCGAGTACACCACCCACTGTATCGGCACCATCATCAACGGTGCTGTCGTTAGCGAGGTTGAACGATGAAGATAATGATAACCCTCGCCTTTGCGATCCTTTTCCTGATCCAGGCCGCACCCGCCCATGCGCAGGCGCAGCCCGCCGCCAGCCCGGCACCGACACCCGCTCCGGCCGTACAGATCAAGGACGAACCGCCCGTCGTTACGCGCCACAGCGCCCGTGTCGGCGGACGCCAGCTTAGTTACACCGTCACGACCGGCCATATGCCGATCAACAACGCCCAGACCGGCGTAACCGAGGGCCGGATCTTTTACATGGCCTACACTCTCGACGGCGTGACCGAACCCTCCCGCCGGCCCTTGATGTTCTCTTTCAACGGCGGCCCGGGCTCGGCATCCGTTTGGCTCCACCTGGGAGCCCTCGGCCCGCGGCGGGCGAAGATGCTCGACGACGGCACGATGCCCCCGCCGCCGTATCAGCTCGTGGACAATGACGATAGCTGGCTGGACCTGACCGACCTCGTCTTCGTAGATACGATCGGTACTGGATATTCCCGCGCAACAAAACCCGAATTCGCCTCAAAGTTCTTCTCGGTTAACGGCGATATCGACTCCACGGGCGAGTTCATTCGGATGTACCTCGGCCGGAACGAACGCTGGGCATCGCCGCTGTTTCTGGTCGGGGAAAGCTACGGCACGACCCGCGTCGCCGGGCTCTCGAATCACCTTTTCGAACGCGGGATCGGCCTCAACGGCGTAGCGCTCGTCTCGATGGTCACTAATTTTCAGACCATCCGCTTCGCAAATAATAACGATATGCCGCTTGTGATGATCTTCCCGTCGTATGCGGCGACCGCTTGGTATCACAAAGCATTGCCCTCCGAATGGCAGAATCGTCCGCTACAGGAAGTCCTTCGCGAGGCAGAGAATTTTGCGGCAAATGAATTCGCACCCGCCCTGCTCCGCATCGACCGCCTGACGCCGCAGGAGAAAAGCCGCCTGCTTGATCGCTTTACCGCCCTTACCGGCCTCTCACGCGACTTTGTCGATAGCCAGAACTTCCGTGTTGAACTCGGCGAGTTTAATAAAGAGATCCTCCGTAACCGACGCCGCACGACCGGCCGGCTCGACAGCCGTTTCCTCGGTTTTGACAGGGATGCCGGCGGTGCCGGGCCGGAATTCGACCCAAGCATGACGGCGATACGGCCGCCCTACACCGCGACGTTTAACGACTATGTCCGCCGCGAACTGAAGTTCCATTCCGACCTTGAGTACTACATACTAGGCGGAGGTATCACCTCACCGTGGAATTGGAATGTAAATAACGGCTGGGCAGATACGACACAATCGCTATCTAGCGCAATGCG
>DATHVL010000065.1:0-4517 GCA_035461325.1 Pyrinomonadaceae bacterium | reverse complement strand
TACGGGCTGCGTCGTCAGTTGATGTTCGAACCCGAGCATCGCGAATACCTGCTCGGCGAGAACGGCGTCGCACGCGACCTGCTTCACGATCTGACCGACCACTTTCTGCCGCTGACCTCGGCTCCCGACCTATGGGATATCGACACGTATGCCGCGGAGATCGAGAGTATCTATGCTCTCGACCCGGCCGTTGATGCCGGCGTCGATTTCAGGACGATGAACCCAGACGAGATACAGGAAGCGGTCTGGAAAAAAGCTTCGGCGAAATATGCCGAAAAAGAAAAGATGGCCGGCGAAGAGAGCCTGCGTGCCTATGAGCGTTACATTATGCTCAACATCATCGACTCGCAGTGGAAGGACCACCTCGCGTCGATCGATCAGGTAAAACAGGGTATCGGGCTGGTCGGATATGGACAGAAGGACCCGCTCGTCGAGTATAAGAAGCAGTCCTTTGAGATGTTTCAGGATATGCTCGACCGCATAGACACGAATACGGTTAAGGCTCTGTTCCACCTCGAGGTCGTCACCCGCGATGAACAAGACGAACGCGACCGGCTCGAACGGCTCGCCCAGCAGCGTGCCCGGCGTCAGGCAGCCGGAATGGCTTTCACCGGAGCTATGGCGACGGCGACCGCGGCCGGCGACACAGACGAGATCCGCCACACGCCGTTCGTCCGCGACACTCCTAAAATGAAGCCGAATCAGCCGTGCTATTGCGGTTCAGGCAAGAAATTCAAGAAGTGCCACGGCGCCGGAATGTAATACGCGGTTATTTAGAGTGGAATGGGGCTCGGCGCTAAAGCGAGCCCCTTTCTTCTTACGGGACGTTCGGTGCCGTGATCTCGATCGAGGGGTCGAGTTCATAGTCTAGTATTGCCTCAGTCCAACTTGTCACGTCATCCCATTTCGAATCCGCCCTAAATTCGGATCTGAGCAAAGTTCCCTCCGCGTCAAACCAATACTTTATTCGGCTGACGGTCCGGGTTTCAGCGCCTTGGGCATTTACCCGTGTCCCCGTGGTTAACCTGAGGTATGTCTTGGTCGGAGTGCCGCGAAATTCCTCCATACCTAGGAATCGATATTCAGATTCCGAACTGGCCGTGCTGACGTCGCCCACACCGGCACCGCTAGAAGCCGTGGTAGTGGATGGTCTAGTCGTCCACGGACCGTCGCCCGTTCGAGCATATACGGTCTCTCCGATCCGGATCGTTTCCGAAACCCTCGGTTCGTCTTTCCCTAAGCGTGACTCTGATCTGGCTCGCGTCGATTCCCCGTCGAATTCCTGAATGCTTTGGCTGGACCAATTCTTGTCGGGGTGATTGCTGGATGCGGTTCCGGTGATCGTGGTCGCACGATATTTGCGCCCTTTCCATCTAACAGACGGGTAAACCGACTTATTGTAGATCGCCTCAAACTCGGATTTTTCGATCACTTGGCCCTGGGCAAATGACGAAACTGCGGCGAAAAATATCGCAGCGGCGAGCAAACTTATCTTCATGATCTTCCCTCCTGTAACGATATTCCTGACCCATTATAATCCCGGGTGGTCAAAAAGTTGCATTTTTAAGATCACCGCGCAGCGACCGGGCTCTTCGCTCGTCCGCTCGCCCGATTCATCGAAAGGGGAAATAATAATAATTAGGTGCCGTCTTTAAAGCAAAAACTTTTTGTCGAATTCGTCACCGTCAATATATACTTTCACGGCATCATTACAACAGACGGAGATCCAACAATGGCTATTAACAGACGAACGTTTTTGTTTAATACGGGACTATCGCTTGCTGGGGCCGCAGCCCTGACCGCGTCTTGCCGTGCGGGCACCGCCGCAATGGCGGACGAATCACCTTCATTTGACCCAACGAGCTGGGATTCGGTGCGGCAGCAGTTCGGCACGTCGCCGGAGTATGTTCACCTTGCGTCGTTCTTCCTGGCGTCCCACCCACGTCCGGTCCGCGACGCTATCGAAAAACATCGTAAGGCCCTCGACCTCAATCCCTTCGAGACCGTTGAGCACAATATGTTCGGCGAACCGCTTGTTGTGGAAAAAAAGGTCGCCGAGTACGTCGGGGGCAAAGCCGAGGAGATCGCCCTAACCGACAGCACGACGATGGGGCTCGCGCTCATATATCTCGGCCTGCCGATCAGGGCCGGCCAGGAGATGCTCACCACCGACCACGACCACTATGCCCATCACGAGTCGATCCGGCTTGCCGCGACCCGTGCCGGAGCCACGGTTAAACGCATCGCCCTGTTCGAAGATTTCGCCAAGATCTCAGAGGCGGATATCGTGGACCGCATTCGCAAGGCGATCACGCCCAAGACGCGCACCGTCGGCGTCACTTGGGTACATTCGAGCAGCGGTTTGAAACTTCCGATCCGGGCGAT
Source organism: Pyrinomonadaceae bacterium (assembly GCA_035461325.1). Classification (GTDB taxonomy): domain Bacteria; phylum Acidobacteriota; class Blastocatellia; order Pyrinomonadales; family Pyrinomonadaceae; genus OLB17. The sequence goes on along the minus strand of DATHVL010000065.1, from coordinate 2,132 downwards.
AGCCGCCGCCGTCGCCGAAGCAAATAAAGGCCGGGCGGAGGCCGACCGGGCGTTCCTGATCGTTGACGGCGTCCACGGCATCGGCGTTGAAGACGAGACGATCGCGGAGATGGGAGCGGATCTTTTTTCAGCCGGCACGCATAAATGGATTTTCGGCCCCCGCGGCACCGGCTTTGTCTGGGCAAAGAGCGAGACGTGGGCAAAGATGACCCCCGTGATCCCCTCCTTCGGGGGAGTTCCCTATGTCGCCTGGATGATGGAGAGCACGGTTCACGACCCGGCGGTCCATAAGGCGATCAAGGAATTCACAGGACAGGAGATCACCGGCACCCAAGGCGAATGGTTTAGCCCCGGCGGGTTTCACGCGTTCGAACATCAGTGGGCTATCCCGGCTGCGCTCGAATTCCATAAACAGATCGGGAAGAAGCGCGTCGCCGAACGCATTCACCAGCTTAACGATCAGGCCAAAGAGGGCCTCGCCGCGATGAAGCACGTAAAACTTTATACTCCGCTCGGGCACAAGATGTCCGCGGGCATAGTTTGCTTTGACGTCGAGGGTATGAGGCCCGAGGCTGTGGTCGCGAAGCTGCTGGAAAAAAGGATAATTGCGACGACCACGCCGTACCGCATCACCTACGCACGGCTGGCACCGAGCCTGCTAAATACACCCGAGGAGGTTGATAAGGCCCTCAGCTATATCCGCGAAATGGCTTGATCCGCAACTGTCTGCCGCAAGACACTTTAGCTTTTTGCGCGCTGTATACTTAGAGCTGCATGGGAGAGAGCGGCGAAACTTTGAACGAAGAGGAAATGCGGCGGCTCGCCATAAAGCTTGCGTTTGACGGTGACGAGCAGCGGTTTCAAGAATTCTGCGACGTCATAAAGGCGTCGGTTCCGCCGGGGACGACCGCCGTACTCCGCGGGAGCTCGATAACCGGAGAACGTTACACCGACGGAGCTCCGTTTGACGCAGACGGGCCCGGCACCAGCGACCTCGACCTGACATTGGTCGGGGACGAGATCCTCGAATATTTCGCCATTACCGGGTCATACGTCCCGGGCGTTCATACCATGCCGATGGGCGAGGACCATCCGGACATTGCTCCCGGCCTTGAACCGCTCCGTGACGAACTGGTCGCGATGGTGGGCCGCCCGGTCAATATCCAGGCCAGCCGCAATTTCTTTATGTATATCCGCGGCGAGCTGATGGGGCAGCCATACCTCACCCTCTTCGGCAGCGTCGGATGATGCTCAGGCTGCTCACTTACAACATCAGAAAGGGCGGACGCGGCCGCGAAATGGCGATCGCTGAGGTCATCCGCGGTTGGGGGCCGGATCTAGTGCTGCTGCAGGAGGCGACCGACACCCGCGTCGTAAGCTCTCTAAGTGAGCTGGCCGAGCTTCCGTTTTACGGTAGCCGGCGGGGATATTCGACCGGGTTTCTTTCGCGTACCGAGCCCGAGAGTTTCAAGTGGCTGGAGCTCCCCGCGATCCGACGGGCCGTGCTCGAGATCTGCCTGCCGGAGCTGACCGTGTTTAACGTCCATCTCCGCGCGGTTCACTCGAACTGGACCGAGCAGGGCCGCAAGCGCGAGCTGGGTGCACTGCTCGGCCTCATACGTTCCGAAGCGGCGTCGCCCCATCTCATCGCGGGCGATCTAAATACCCTGGCGCCGAATGAAGACCTCGACCTCCGTAAGCTTCCACCGCGTCTGAGGCTCGTAAATTGGGTGACGGGCGGCAAGGTGCGCTATGAGACCATCCAGATAATGCTCGACGCGGGATATATCGACGCCTACCGCAGCCTTCATTACGATAAGGGATTCACGTTTCCAACATGGGACCCGCATGTACGGCTCGATTTCGTCTTCGCTCCCGGCGATGTCGCCGAGCGCGTCACCGAGTGTGAGGTCATAACGTCGCCGCCCGCCGCCTCCGCCTCAGATCACTTCCCCTTGGGAGCCATCATTCGCTGACCTCCCCTATAGTCCGATCAGAGACTTAACGCTGCGGTGATCGCCGTATTGCTGCCCAACAAAGTATTGTAATTTTCTTCCAGTCTATCTATAATTGGCGAAATTCCCGCTATGAAATTCGTAAGATCGTTGTCTATAACTCCTGTAGTCCTGCTT
>DATHVL010000064.1:0-8846 GCA_035461325.1 Pyrinomonadaceae bacterium | reverse complement strand
TCCGCGTGACCGCGATCCGCGATACCACGCCGATCCCGCACAACGGCTGCAGGCCGCCGAAGCGCCGTCGCGTCTGAACAATTTTGGATTTGAATATCGGATCGCCCCACGGCGTTCCATGGTTGTTAGATCGAAAGGACGAAGGGGAGCGTTAAGTTTCCCGTAAACTTTTTCTCGAAGATGGTCTTGGATGGACCGGGTTTGTTGGTCAGGGAGAGATCCGCGATCGCAGATCCAAAATCCAAAATCATTTTTGTTGAAGGCAAAAATATACTATGGCTAGATACAGAGATGCGGTGTGCAGGCTTTGCCGCCGCGAAGGCGGAAAATTATTTTTGAAGGGCGACCGTTGCTTCAAGCCCTCATGCGCTATTGAAAAGCGCGGCACCAACCCCCCGGGACAGCATGGCGCTGCCCGCCGAAAGATGCTCGCCGGTTATGGCCAGCAGCTTCGTGAAAAGCAGAAGGTAAAACGCATTTACTTTGTGCTTGAAAAACAATTTCGCAATTATTTCGAAAAGGCACTCAGACAAAAGGGCGTGACGGGCGAAAATCTGCTCTTTATGCTCGAGCGTCGCTTGGATAATGTCGTTTACCGTTCGGGTTTTGCCACGTCGCGCCGTCAGGCCCGTCAGTTGGTCAATCACGGACACATTCACGTCAACGACCGCAAGGTGGACATCCCTTCCTTTCAGGTCAAAGTGGGTGATGTCGTTACCGTAAAGGACAAGAGCCAAAAGAACGCGCATGTCGATGCAGCGTGGCAAACGGCGGCCGGCCGCGGGCGTCCCTCGTGGATAGCTCCTGCGGGATCGGACCTGACCGTTTCGATCGCGGCGCTGCCGACGCGTCAGGATATCGATTCGAACATCAACGAGCAGTTAATCGTCGAGCTTTACAGCAAGTAGTTGGTCGAGTTTGCCCGCATTGCCGCCGGTTTTGGGAATCGCCCGAAACCTGCGGCCCACGGGCGAACTCACAGGACTTTTAAATATTAAGATATGACACAGAGCAACAATTGGACCGATTTCCAGATGCCCGCCCGTTTGAATGTTGATAGCGATACGCTGACGGACCGCTACGGAAAGTTCTATGCGCAGCCGTTCGAACGCGGTTTCGGCACCACTATCGGCAACTCGATACGACGGGCGCTCTTGTCGTCCATCGAAGGTGCGGCGGTTACGGCAGTAAAGATCGACGGCGTCGAGCACGAGTTTTCGTCCATCAAGGGCGTTGTTGAGGACGCGACAGACGTTATTCTCAATCTCAAACAGGTCCCTTTTACGCTGCACGGCGCAGGTCCAAAGACGCTGACCATCAGCAAGAAGGGCAGCGGCGAGGTGACCAGCGCCGACATCGAGGCCGATGGCGATGTCGAGGTTCTTGACAAGGATATACATATCGCCACCATCAACGGCTCCGGCACGCTCAATATCGAGATGAGGCTCAAGCGGGGCCGCGGTTATGTTTCGGCCGAGTTCAATAATGACGAGGACCTCTCCGTCGGCTATATTCCGATCGATTCCGTCCACACGCCGATCAAAAAGGTCAATTACACGGTCGATAAGACCCGTCAGGGATCTAACACCGAGTTCGATAAACTGATCATCGAGGTATGGACAGACGGCTCCGTGACGCCGGAAGATTCCATAGGCCTTGCCGCAAAGCTGGTGAAGGACCATATGTCGATCTTCATCAACTTTGAAGAGGAAGAAGAGGAATACAAGTACGAAGACATTGCTCGTCCGCCGCTGATGCGGAACGACCTGCTCGATAAGCCGGTCGATGAACTGGAGCTTTCGGTCCGTTCATACAATTGCCTCAAGAACGCAGACATCCGCTCGATCCGCGATCTTATTAAGCGAAGCGAAAAGGACATGCTGCACACAAAGAATTTCGGTAAGAAGTCGCTGACCGAGATCAAGGACCTGCTGCACGGCATGGGCCTCGATTTCGGAATGGATTTTGATGAACAGGGCAATCCCATCCCGGGCTCGGGCGGGCGAGACCTTGATTAAGCGGGAAGTCCGGACAGTCTAGAAAGTCTAGGAAGCATCCGGAGGATTTCTCCCATACGACTTCCAAGACTTCCCAGACTTCCGAGACTTGAAACACTGATATGAGACACCAAAAAGCACATCGTAAACTGGGACGGACCACGGAACATCGTATGTCGATGCTCCGCAATATGGCGACCTCTCTTATTAATGCGGAAAAGGAGCACATCATCACGACCGTGCCCAAGGCCAAGGAGCTCCGCCCGTTCGTCGAAAAGGCGATAACACTGGCCCGCAAAGCTCAGCACCTCGATGGTGATGATGCGGCGTCGCGTGAGGTACACCTCCGCCGCCAGGCTACCCGATATTTCCATGCCGGTAACCGCCAGTTCAAGGCTGAGCAGAGCCGGTTCCGCGGCGGTAAGGGCGAGGCTAAGGACCCCATCGAAAGAACCGCCGGGGTCAAGGCCGTACAGCGGCTCTTTGGTGAACTCGGTGAGCGCTATAAGGACCGCAACGGCGGATATACGCGCATTATCCGATTGGGACGCCGCTCGGGCGACAATGCCGAGCTTGCCGTAATCGAGCTGGTGGACAACCCCCGCGAACTAGCCGCGAAGGAATAGGCCCTGGCAGCATAGAGGGCTAACGGTTCGGACAATGGCCTCAGCATCTGTAATGGAAAAAGATAAACCGGAAGGAGCAGCACAGCGCGGAAAAGCGGCCGAAAAGGGCTCAACTGAAGCATCGCTGAATATGAGCGAACTTCGCGAGCTGGCCGACCTTGTCGATGAGCACGGATTTACGGATTTCGAGTTCGAGAACGAGAAGATCCGCGTCCGCCTCAGCAAGACGGTGCCGGCCCCCGTAATGGCGCAGCCGGCCCATTATGCTCCGCCGCCGACCCAAGCTCCGGCGATGGCTCAACCTGACACCGCCGACGTTGCAGTAGAGCCCGTTGACGATCTATTTCAGATCACTTCGCCGATAGTCGGCACGTTTTATCGATCCCCCGGCCCCGACAAGGAACCGTACGTAAAAGAGGGAAGTTCCGTTTCGCCCGACACGGTTGTCTGCATTGTCGAGGCGATGAAGTTGATGAACGAGATCCAGGCCGAGACCTCCGGCGAGATCGTCAAGATCTATGTCGAGAATGGCGACCCGGTCGAATACGGCCAGCCTCTTTTCGGGATCAAAAAGTAAGAGAGATCAGCCACGAAGTTCACGAATGCCACGAATTGTTGGGATCAATTATTTCGTGTAATTCAATGAAATTTCGTGGCTAATTCTTTATGACAACACGATCGATCAAAAAATTGCTCATAGCCAACCGCGGCGAGATCGCCTGCAGGATCATCTGGACCTGCAAGGAAATGGGGATCAAGACGGTGGCGGTGCATTCTGTGGCCGATCGCGAAGCGCTTCACGTCCGTTATGCGGATGAGGCAGTTTGCGTCGGCGGCAACCCGTCGGCTGAAAGCTATTTGAATATACCCGCGATAATCAGCGCGGCTGAGATCACCGACGTCGATGCGATCCACCCGGGTTACGGCTTTCTTGCCGAATCGGCGACGTTCGCCACGATCTGTGAGGACTGCAATATCAAGTTCGTCGGCCCGCGTGCCGAAGTTATCGCCAAAATGGGCGATAAGGTCGAGGCTAGGCGGACAATGGCGGCCGCCGGCGTTCCCATTCTGCCCGGCAGCCCTGAGCCGATCGAGTCCGCCGAAGAGGCTATGGCTCTTATCCGCGAGATCGGCTTTCCCGTTATCATCAAGGCCGCGGCCGGGGGCGGCGGACGCGGTATGCGGATCGTCCGAAAGGAAGAGGAGCTTCGCGGCAGCCTTGAGACAGCGCAGTCTGAGGCCCTTGCGGCATTCAAGAACGGTTCCGTTTACATCGAACGCTACATTGAACGCCCGAGGCATATCGAGATCCAGGTGCTCGCGGACGAACACGGCAACTGTATCCACCTTGGCGAACGCGAATGCACCATACAGCGGCGTCACCAAAAGCTTCTTGAAGAGGCACCTTCGCCTGTCATCACGCCCGAACAGCGTGAGCGGATGGGTGCGGTAGCGGTAAAGGCCTGTCAGGAGATCGGCTACACAAGCGCCGGCACATTCGAGTTTCTTCTGGATGAGGACGGGAGTTTCTATTTCATGGAAATGAATACCCGCATCCAGGTCGAGCACCCCGTGACCGAGATGGTCACACTTGCCGATATCGTCCGCAATCAGATCCGCGTGGCGTCGGGCGAGAATCTTCAGTATACGCAGAGCGACGTACAGATAGTGGGCCATTCGATCGAGTGCCGTATCAATGCCGAAGACCCGGTAAAATTTACCCCCAGCCCCGGCCTCATTACCGCATTCAATATTCCCGGCGGTCCGGGCGTGCGTGTCGATACGGCCGTTTATCCGGGTTATACGGTGCCGCCGTATTACGATTCGATGATCGCAAAACTCATTGTCCATGCACGGACGCGAGAGCTTGCGATCGCTCGTATGCAGCGTGCCTTGGATATGATGGTCGTCGAGGGGATCAAGACCACTATACCGCTGCACAAAAAGATCATGGCGGATGAAAAGTTCCAGAAAGGCGACTTTTCTACCAAGTTCATGGAGGAGTTCAAGTACTAGCTAATTTGTTGAATTCCAAGGGTTAATCATGTAAACTCAAGGATGATTTAACCGAAGTAAGGGATAGTAATTTTCGCGGTTACCGCACTTGTTTGCGGAGTTACTGTGAGCACAAGGAGAGGCTATTTTTAGCAAGCTTTGACAGACAATGGCAACAGCAAAAGAAGTAAAAGAACAAATAGTTGGCGATTATAAGACACACGGATCGGACACCGGTTCGTCTCAGGTACAGGTGGCGCTCTTGACGCAGCGGATCAATGAATTGACCGATCACTTCAAGACGCATAAAAAGGATAACCATTCACGTCGGGGCCTGCTAAAAATGGTCTCCAGACGGCGTAAACTGCTTGATTACCTCAAGCGTCGCGATATTAACGAATATCACGAGATCATCAAGAAGCTTGGATTAAGGCGATAGGTTTTGGACGGGCAGCCGCATGGTAAGGCGATCATCGATCGAATGCTTACCGCGGCTGTTCGCTCTTTTGGAGATAATCAAAAGGCCGCTTCGGGCCGATGGGAAGAAAAAATCAGGGACTCGCGAAGAATTGTCGGCGGCTGCTGAACGTGACAGCAATGGGCCACACACAATTGAGTCACCTTAATCTGGAACACTGCGGCGGCGGCTGAGCTTCACGAAATGGCTCCGGCCGCCGTTGCTGTAAAGGATGGAAAATGACACAGAAGAAATATTTGAAAGAATCGATCAAGCTGGGCGGTGAAGACCTGATCGTCGAGTCAGGCAGGGTCGCAAAGCAGGCCGACGGATCCGTGGTGATCCAGTATGGCGAAACAATGGTATTGGTTACGGCGGTGAGTATGAAGACCGCCAAAGAGGGGCTGGACTTCTTTCCGCTGACGGTCGAGTATCGCGAAAACAGCTACTCGGCCGGGCGAATTCCCGGAAACTATTTTCGCCGCGAGGGACGTCCCAGCGAAAAGGAGATCTTGACATGTCGGTTGATCGACCGCCCTGTGCGGCCGCTGTTCCCCGACGGCTACCGATTTGAGACGCAGATCGTCGGCACGGTAATTTCGTCCGATGGCGAGAACGACCCTGACGTGATCACCATAACCGGCGCGTCATGTGCGCTTTACCTTTCTGATATAGCCTTTACCACGCCGATCGGCGGCATCAGGATCGGCTTGATCGACGGTAAGTATGTCGTGAACCCGACATTCGAGGAGCGGCGTGAGTCCGACCTCAATCTGATCGTTGCCGGTACGGAAGAGGCGATCGTGATGGTCGAGGCAGAGGCGAACGAGGTCTCTGAAAATATTATGCTCGAGGCGCTGCTGCTAGCTCATAAAGAGATCAAGCGGCTATGTCTCTGGCAAAAGGAATTGGGCAAGGCCCTGGAGATCGAAAAACGCACCTTCGAACCCGTAGTCCTCGACGAAAAGATCTCGAACGATATCGAAAAGAATTTCGGCGAACGGCTTCGCCAGTCCCTCGACACTACCGGCACGGATAAGCTGACCAGCTATGCCGCGGTCGACGCCTTGAAAAAAGAGGTCGTTGCCAGCTATCCCGAGGATCAGCCTGAGGCGCGTGTAACGGCCGGCCGTGCATTCTCATCGCTCAAGGAAAAGATCTTCCGCGAAGATATGCTCGGCAAACGCCGCCGCCCCGACGGCCGCAAGTTCTCTGAGATCCGTCCGATCACCTGTGAGGTCGGCTGGCTTCCGCGCGTTCACGGCTCATCGCTCTTTACCCGCGGCGAAACGCAGGCTATCGTCACCGCCACGCTCGGCACCAAGATGGACGAGCAGTACATGGACGACATCGAAAAGGGCGAGGTCAAACGCCGCTTTCTGCTCCATTACAATTTCCCGCCCTATTCGGTCGGTGAAGCGGGCCGATTCGGCGGCACATCACGACGCGAGACGGGCCATGGCAATCTTGCCCGCCGTGCGATAGAGGCAGTCCTCCCCGCCGAGGAAGATTTTCCATACACTGTCCGTATAGTTTCCGACATAACTGAGTCGAACGGATCATCTTCGATGGCGTCCGTATGCGGCGGTATTCTCAGCCTGATGGATGCAGGCGTACCGATCAAACGGCCGGTTGCCGGCGTCGCTATGGGCCTTGTAATGGAAGGCAAGCAGTACGCGATCCTGACCGACATCGCCGGTGCTGAGGACCATTACGGCGACATGGACTTCAAGATCGCCGGGACCAACGAGGGCATCACCGCCCTGCAGATGGATATCAAGGTCGCGGGTATCAACGCGATGATCCTGCAGGAAGCGCTCGAACAGGCCCGCAAGGGACGCATGTACATCCTTGAAAAGATGGAACAGGCGATCAAGCAGCCCCGCGAGGACATTTCGCCCTACGCACCGCGTATCATCACGCTCCATATCAATCCGGATAAGATCCGCGACGTTATCGGGCCGGGCGGCAAGATGATCCGCTCGATCACCGAGGAGACGGGGGCGAAGATCGACATCTCCGACGACGGTACCATCCTCATCGCGACCGCCGACGGCGAAGCCGCTCAAGAAGCCATCGCACGGATCAAGTCGCTCACGGCCGAGGCCGAGGTCGGCGAGACCTATCTCGGGACCGTTTCGCGTATCGTCGATTTCGGTGCCTTTGTTGAGATCCTACCGGGGCTCGACGGCCTGCTGCACATCTCTGAGATATCGGACCGCCGCGTCAAGGACGTCCGTGACGAGCTCAAGGAAGGCCAGCAGATCATGGTCAAGTGTATCGGCAAAGAAGGCAACAAGGTCAAGCTTTCCCGCAAGGCCATAATTGCCCAGGAAAAGGCGGCGGCGGGCGGCGCCGACGGCGGCGGAGACAGCCGCGACCGCAACTCCAACGACGAGGATTAGTTGGCGGTTACATCGATAATGTAAAGAAAGAGGACGGCCCGGGCCGTCCTCTTCTCGTGTATTCTGATGATTGTGAAAGGCACCTACCTAACCTGTTTTGCACTGGCGGCGACCACGCCGCCGGGTGTAGTAGCGATGAAGACAAATTCTGTCGCACGACGGGCACCGAGCATCTGCGAGATAACCACATCAAAGGTCAACTGGAATGGCGGGTTTGGCGTGACGATGGTTATGGTACCTGTGCAATCGCTGTCGATGTTGTAGGTGCCGACATCCACGCCGCGGGATATGGTTCCGTTATTGCTGCGTGTAACCTTGTTGGTTAAATTTCCCATACCGTCGAGCGTCATTTTGCTGATCGTCGCAAACGGCAGCGGGGCCATGGAAGGCGGGGCGGCAAATCCGGTGCCGATCACGGCAAAATCGCCGTTTAGAATGCCGTTATCGCAGATCGCGGCGGATTTGTCATCCGAAACGGTTGTGAAGCTGCGCTCCGGGAGATTTGCAGTTGCGTCTGTGACAAGCCCCGCTATTAGCAGAAATGCTGCTATTGACGCGGCCGCGATTGTTCTTAGATCGATGAAGAAGTTGGATTTGTTTGTGTTGATTTTTATAGTCATTTAACTCTCCTGATTAGTTGTTACCGTCATCATGAGGTGGATTATAATGGTGAGCGAACAGTAAAATCGTGACAGATCAGTGACAGATCGGTGACAATTTCGGGTAACTGGGGCTTTTACGAAGAACTGCAATTGGATGAACGAAATGAGCGATGCGGCGGCGTTACTAGCGTTCGATGACATTGTTGTCGACGCTGAAGATTTCACCGTTACAAAGTCCGGTGAACTTGTGACGCTCACTCCTCGAGCCTTCGACGTACTTGCCTATCTAGTTAGGAATCCGGGCCGGGTTGTTGAGAAACAGGAAATATTTGACGCGATCTGGAAGGACACATTCGTAACCGATAATGCGCTAACGCGGGTGATGAAAGAGATCCGCGGTGTTCTTGGCGACCGTGCCACCGAGCCGAGATACATTGAAACGGTTCACAAACGCGGTTATCGATTCATTGCCGAGGTGTCAGTGGGGGGGCGAGACAGGGGCCGCCCTTCTGCCACGGGGCCCATCGGTTCAGCGAATGCGGCAAGTCAACCGGTTGCCCGGAAGCGGAGCTTCCCAAAATACCTTCCGCACGTCATCGGCTTCTTCGTAGCGGTCGCGGCTATCGCAGGATTTTATGCGGGACAGAATCGTACGACGTTTCGCTCGATCGCGGTGCTGCCGTTAACCAACGAAAGCGGGGACGCCAATGTGGAATACCTGGCTGACGGCATTACCGAAACACTTATCGGCAGTCTTTCTCAGC
>DATHVL010000063.1:0-3459 GCA_035461325.1 Pyrinomonadaceae bacterium | reverse complement strand
ACAGCGAAATCGTCCGATCCACCTCCTAAATATCTGGCAGCTGCGTGTTTGATCAACTCCGGTGTGAGTACCCTCTTCGAGCTCTTGTACTCGGCGTTAAGGTCATGCATCAGATCGTCGAGCGAATTGCGGCCGCTCGTCGCGTTCTTGATCGCGGCATTGAGATTCATGGCAAAGATCATCCCGCGGAGGTAGGGCAGTCGTCCAACCGCACCATCATTCCAGAAATCTTCGACGATTCGTGTGTTGGGATCAGTGCGGACGGGCGATGTGTAGTATTCCTTTATTCGCTGATTGACCTCGGCGATGTACTCTTCCGCAGAAATGATCCGGTTTCGGTGAAGCAACTCGTAGGCATAGAACTCGGTAAATCCTTCGCTTAGCCAGTACATCGACTGTTCAGCGTCCGGCATTTTGCCAAGCTTCAACGGGTTCCAGTTATGAAAATATTCGTGAGCTAACAGGCCGCGAAGTAATGATACTTGCGCGTTTGGCGTAGCGAAAAGAGCGAAGGAATCGAGCAGCCCGGTGCCGCCGAAAGAGTAGGAATTGGGGCCTTCGTCTATCGGGATCAAGGTGACAAGAAAGTACTTCTGCGAATGGTCTTTCCAAAATTTGCGTTGTGAGTTGATAACCCGGCCCGCCATTTGGGCAAGCTCTTCGTCCTTAAAATTCCACGCCCCACGGATAGCGACGTGAACCGGATCCTTTCCCGCTTTTATGGTCGTCACTCGGAAGTCCCCGGCGACAGTGACAGACCTGCAGAGGTCATCGAGCGAGAGCCGCCGCTTCTGGATACGAGTTTCGATGCCGTAGCTGTTGGCGAATTTCCAATCGCGAGGCAGCCCTCGCCAATCGAACCGTGCGTCCACGATCTCTTCCTGCGACATAGCGGGACGCACCCACACGGTGTGGCCGATCCAGTGAATGAATTTTTTGTCGACAACCGGGCGGTATCGAATGTTATTTCGCAGCGGCCCGGTGAAATCCTGAACGAGATAATACTCGATCGCGAGCTCAGCGCCCGGCGGGTGAGTAATAGCTTTGCGATGCGGTTCGTCGGTGTCGGTAAGCGATGCATCGCTAGAAGTAACTCGAAGTTCACGAATCGCCTTAAAGAGTTCGCGCTGGCCGCCCCATTCATTTGGCAGTTCGATGTCTGTCGAACCGTCAGCTTCGCCTTTGAATTTAAGCTCGATGCGGTAGCGCGGCGTTTCGCCGTCGATCCGCTCGACCTTGTAATTTAGCTCGCGGACGGCGTCGGCAGAGGCAAACGTGGAAAATGAAGTGAGAAGACAAAAGGCCGCGGCAAACAAGAGCGTCTTCGTGGTTTTAGAGCGAATCAATATCATCAAACATCTAACGCGTGAGAGTTAGATTTGTTCGATCACATTGAAAATACTAAAATTCCCGGCGGCTCAAGACGTGTGGTCGTGCACCACGCGCCAGCCCTCTTTAAATTTTCGGAAGACCAAGGTGAATTTACCGTTAGGCTCATCGCTCTCGCGCTTGAGCGACCAGTTGCCCAGGACGTAGGCTGAGTCTTTCGAAAGCACGTTGATCTCCAGGCCTGTGAAGGAGAGCGTGCCCATTTTGGCGCGGGAGTCGTAGCTTTTCTTGTATCGGTCGAGGGTGGGCTGCCAGCCGCGGGTCACGTTTGTGCCTGATACGAAAACGAGATCTTCAGACCGCCAATAGCCCTGCATAAAACCTTCGATATCGCCGCGGTTCCAAGCCGCCGCCTGTTCGTCCATGACGTCGCGGATCTCTTTGCGTACCTTGTTAACGTTCTGTCCGAAAGAGGTTGTGCCCAATGCGAGGATCAGTGCTAGTAAAAGGGTTTTCATACGAGGATGTTAGCTGAAACGGCCGAATTCGGCTATTCGCTTGTAGGGAGATCAACGTGCCTCGGCAGCTATATCGGATAACTGTTTTTCGGTCAAGGCAATGCCCATAGCTTCGAGGGTGATGCGGTTGAGCGTGCCGGTTACCTTTATGCCCGCTTCGGCCTGGGCCTTTCTGAGGCCGGCCCGCGTCTCGTTATTGAGCTTGCCAGTAATATCGCCGGTGTACATCCCCTTATTTCGGAGAATCGTCTGAGCTTCGATGATCTGGTCCTTTGTGGCGCGGAAGATCACTCGACGCGGGCCGGTATTCTTGCCCGCGGCCGTTGCGTTTGCGTAGGAATTAGGCGTTACGGGAATGCCTTTCTGATATTCCGTGAGCGGTATTTTCATTGCCTCGAGCGTCGCACGGTTAAGTGTGCCGGTCTGGCGAAGGCCGTTGCCGCCCTGGAAAGTCTTTATAGCGGCGCGAAACTCGGTGCTGTATTTTCCGGTCGCTTCGCCTGAGAACAGGCCTTTCTGTTTGAGGAGCACCTGGGCCTCGGTGATCTGGTCCTTGATGGGGCGGAAGATCATCTTTGTCGTTGAGGCTGCAGCCGTGGATCTTGTCGAGGGAGCGGCGGGGCCTCCCGATTGAGCATAAGCGGGGATAATAAAACAAAGCGCGGCAACGATTAAGCTGAGGATCAGTCGCATTATTTTCTCCTGAGGTATTGGTTTAGAGGCCGGGCAAGAATCGGTAGTGCTTGAAGAAATTCTTTGACGCCCGGCGACGGTGAGATTATGCTGTGGCAAAGGTTTTTATGTCAAATATCGGGGGATCACGACCGCAAGTGATTTGGTGAATGAACGTTCATTCAGTTATAATTTCGAAGCCGAGAAAGATCATTTTTGGAGAATCTATGAATATTGCCAAGGCCGCCGTTCTGGGGGCGGGAACAATGGGGGCGGGTATCGCCGCACACCTTGCGAATGCCGGGATCCCGGTGCTTTTGTTGGATATGGCACCGCGGGAGCTAACGGAAGCGGAAGAGAAGGCGGGGCTCTCGCTTGAGTCCCTTAAGGTGCGAAACCGAATCGTCAACGAGCTGTTTGAAGCAGCCAAAAAGCTGAAGCCGGCGCCGTTCATGCTGGCCGATAACGCACGGCTGATAACGACCGGCAACTTCAGCGACGATATGGAAAAGCTGAAGGACTGCGATCTGGTCATTGAGGCCGTTGTAGAGAACCTCGAGATCAAGCACAAAGTATTTGCCGAGGTGGACAAGCATCGCAAGCCGGGTGCGGTCGTCGCCACGAACACCAGCGGCATCCCGATCGATTCGATCGCGGAGCCTTTTTCGGACGACTTCAAAGAGCATTTCATCGGGATACATTTCTTCAATCCGCCGCGGTATATGAAGCTGGTGGAGATAATCCCGGGCACAAAGACGAGCGGTGAGGCGGCGTGCAAAGTTGCGGGCTTTTTGGACCGGCGGCTGGGGAAGGGCGTGGTGCCGGCCAAGGACAGACCGAATTTTATCGCGAACCGGATCGGGACGTTCGGGATGATGACCACGGTCCACGAGATGCTGGAGATGAGCTTTACGCCGACCGAGGTTGACCAGTTGACGGG
>DATHVL010000062.1:0-4478 GCA_035461325.1 Pyrinomonadaceae bacterium | reverse complement strand
GGATTTTTTGGCAACCGGACCACGGTTTCAGGCAAAGGAAAGCAGACCAGCAATATTCAGCTAAGCGGAACGCTTCCCGAAATCGAAAAGGCCGGTACCGAAACCTTAATCGAGGGGCGATGGTTTACTCAAACGGAAGCTGATTTTAAGAAGGACGTGTGCCTTATCGGAGCGACCGTAAAAGAGACGTTTTTCCCCTTTGAATCGCCGATCGGACAAACCTTGGAGGTCAATGGCCGCCCTTTCACGATCATCGGCCACCTGGAAAAGAAGGAACAACTCCTTGGCGGTGGCGGCGGCAATAATGATGAGAGCAACACGATCTACCTGCCCTTCCACGCTGCCCTCCGCATCAAGCCTAACGCGGATGATATCTTCATTCTGGCTGTCGCTCGCGAGGGGCGTATTAACCAGGCACGCGACCAGATCGAAGATCTTTTGCGCGTTCGCCGCAACGTTAAGTTCGGCCAAAAGAATAACTTCTCGACCGCAACAGCCGACAGCATCATTGAGCAATTCCAGTCGATCACGGCGGGGGTCGCGGTCGCGATGGTTGTCATCTCGTCGATCGGCCTTCTCATCGGCGGAATTGGCGTCATGAATATCATGCTGGTGTCCGTCACCGAACGCACACGCGAGATAGGCATACGAAAGGCGATCGGTGCCAAACAGAGCGACATTCTGCTTCAGTTCCTGATCGAGGCCGGGACGCTTACTGGTTTCGGCGGGCTCGTCGGCTTACTCATCGGGTGGGGATTTACGCTTCTGATCAACCTCGTTTTCCCGTCCTACGTACCGATATGGGCACCATTCGCGGGATTCTTCGCGAGCGTCGGTATTGGGCTCATCTTTGGGCTCTTCCCTGCCTGGAAAGCTGCACGGCTTGACCCGATCGAATCGCTCCGTTACGAATAGAAGAAAAGCTCTCGAAACCCTATAGGCTCGAGAGCTTTTTTCTCGTTCTCTCAGCTAACTATGCCGGTGCCCCGCCAATGAAGGCAAATAGCACTCGAAGTGTGATGCCTACCAAGGCAAAAATTATGACGATCGCCCATGCTGAGCCCTTCGAAAGTCGATTGGTGATCCGCAACCCGATCGCCGCCAAGACCCATCCCCAGATCGCGAACAGATCAAGGACGCTCACCAGTGTGACAAGCACCGGGCTGGCATCCGCGCCAAAGAGAAAGCTCGGATTTGCCTGAACTATGCCGCGTTGGCTTGATGCGATGTCGATATCATCAGCCGACTTGAAAATAAGCGCGACCAAATTCGCAAGCATCGCGATAACCAACGGTGGAAGCCATGAGTACACAAAAACGGACACTCCGTGCAAGAAATTCCCGGTGCCGCCGAATGCTTTCGCTCCCAGCCAGTAGAGCAGCCCGCCAAGCAGGATCATTACGAACATTATGACCGGCAGGGCAAACCGCGAATATTTCGAGATGGTCAGCTGCATTTCGATCGCGCTGGACCGCTGCTCGGCCGTCATCGAAGCTGTTTGGGGATTCTTGTCAAAGGTCTCATTCATGAACCTCCGCATCCCCTCGTCGCCTACTTTATAGGCTACGCCGAACGCAAAGGCCGTAGTGAGCAGAGCGATTATAATCGATGCGAGGATAAAACGAGGTTTTCGTTTAAGGTCCTCAAACGTCGCGCCCGGCTCAAAAAAGATATTCGCCAATGTCGCCACCTCTGACATTTGCGGCTGTTCCTGTTCTACCTCTATTCGCTCGGGCGGAGGGGGTGCCTGCCATTCCGATCGTTCTTCGGCTTCCATCTTATTTTCTCCTTTTGTGTGTGGTGGAACTACGCTGCCGAGCGCGTGCCCGGCGTCTCAAACCGTGTTGTTGACCTAAGTTACGAATCCACGGGCCTTAACGTTTCAACATTCTTGACCGGGGACGGTACTGAATCATACCCCTCAGCTCGGATACAGGCGGCGAAATGGCCCGGTTCCAATTCTTTGAGGTCCGGTTCGACTCTCGCGCATTCATCGATAGCGATCGGACAGCGGGTTCGGAATCGGCATCCCGACGGCGGATGTATAGGAGTGGGAACATCTCCGGTAAGAATAATGCGCTCCCGTTTCTGTTTAGGATCGGGATGCGGTATCGCCGAAAGCAGCGCTTGGGTGTAGGGGTGGAGTGGTCGAAGATAGAGGTCCTCTGCCGTGGTTAACTCAACGATCTTACCGAGATACATTACGGCGACGCGATTTGAAATATGTTCGACCACGGCAAGCCCATGCGAAATGAATAGATATGCCAGGCCGAACTCCTGCTGCAGGTCCTGCAAGAGATTGACCACCTGAGCCTGGACCGAGACATCCAGAGCCGAGACCGGCTCGTCGCAGATTATCAGTTTCGGATTTAACGCAAGCGCCCTCGCAATACCGATCCGCTGACGCTGCCCGCCCGAAAATTCATGGGCGTAGCGGTCCATGTACTTCGGATCAAGCCCGACCTTGGAAAGCAGGTCGGCGACGCGTTCACGCCTTTCTCCCCGCCCACCCACGCTGTGGATCTTCAGCGGTTCGGAAACGATCGAAAAAATCGTCAGCCGAGGATTAAGGCTCGCGTAGGGATCCTGAAAGATGATCTGCATTTCCCGCCGCAAGGCCTGCATTTGACGGTTCGGAAGCCCGACGAGGTCCGTCCCTTCAAAGATCACGTGCCCGTTTGTGGGTTCATGGAGCCTTAGTAAACATCGCCCCACGGTGGATTTGCCGCACCCGGATTCTCCTACCAGGCCCAAGGTCTCACCGGGCATTATGTCGAACGACACTCCGTCAACAGCTCGGACTAGATCGGCGCTATTCTCGACCGGAAAATACTTGACGAGGTTGCGAACCTCAAGGAGCGGCCGATCCGCTGTTTTTGCTGTTGCTGATGCCATCAAAGCTTTGTGTTCCAATTTTCCCTGATCAATGCCCACCGCTCATGGTCGCGCCATTGTCCACCGATCTTGAGATATTTCGGCGAAAATCCTTCCTTCGAAAATCCCAGCCGGGCCACGAGCTTGATCGATGCCATGTTCTCAGGCTGGATGTTGGCCTCTATCCTGTGCAGTTTGAGTTTGGTAAAAGCATACCTGACCATCAGCCTTACGGCATCGGTTGCGTAACCTCGTCCCGTGAAATCGGCAAAAAGCCCGTAACCGAGATATGCACTTTTCAAGGGACCATAGAATATTTGTGAAAGATTGGCCACGCCAACGATCGGGCCTCGGCCTATCCTGCATATGACAAATCCCTTCGTCGCCTCCGAGTCTTGTCGATCAAGATAGCGAACGAAATCGTCATGGGTTCGCGCCAACCGCATCAACCCCTTGTGAAATCGTTGACTCCTTTGAGCATTCGCGACGAACTCGGCTTCATCCTCAGGCGCCGGTCGCCGCAGGTAAACCAACTTCCCTTTCAATTCCGAATCTGCTTTCTTCGTCATACAGAACGCAACGCACCTCCACGCCGTCTTCGAGTTTATAAAGCGGGATCTCGCCCTTGGTACACCTCTCCATTCTGAACTCGCAACGCGGCGCGAAATGACAGCCCGGCGGAAGGTCCGTCGGGCTCGGTACCGTGCCGTCGATCGTCTGAAGCCGTGTGATCTTCTCGATATGATCGGCGCTAAGTTTGGGCACTGAGCGCAGTAATCCTTGAGTATACGGGTGTTTCGGCTTATCGAATAGCTCTTCAACGCCGGAGCGTTCCACTATCCTGCCGGTGTACATCACGCAGACCCGATCGGCCGTCTCGGCGATGACCCCAAGGTCGTGAGTGATAAGCAAAACGGCCAGTTTCCGGGTTCGACGCAGCTCATTCAGAAGTTCCAGGATCTGGGCCTGAATAGTGACATCGAGCGCCGTTGTGGGCTCGTCGGCTATCAGCAGTTCCGGATCGCACGCCAGCGCCATGGCGATCATCACACGCTGCCGCATCCCGCCCGAAAGCTGGTGCGGATAATCATCGACTCGGCGCTCGGGCGACGGTATCGAGACTTCGCGCATAGCGGCGATCGCCGCTTCTTTTGCATCTTTCTTGTCTAGTTTGCGATGCAGCCGCAACGCCTCTGCGATCTGTTCGCCTACCCGAAAAACCGGATTCAAAGATGTCATCGGATCCTGGAAGATCATCGCGATGTCATTACCGCGGATCTGCCGCAGCCTGTCGTCGCTCGCCGTCGTCAAATCCTCGCCCTTGAACTTGATCGAACCGCCCGCGATCCTGCCCGGCGGGTAGATCAGCCGCATAACCGAAAGCGCCGTTATCGACTTACCGCAGCCCGATTCCCCCACAAGCCCCAGCAATTCACCCTCATCGATATGAAAGCTCACATCGTCAACCGCGCGCACTAGTCCCGCCCGCGTGGGAAATTGCGTTTGGAGATTGGTTACTTCAAGGAGATGAGGCATCGAAATCGACGTTTTACTTTGCTGAGTGATCAGTAAATGTTGAAGCTGTATTCCACCGTCACCATAAC
>DATHVL010000061.1:0-9533 GCA_035461325.1 Pyrinomonadaceae bacterium | reverse complement strand
GAGGCGGGGATATTCCGGAAGAGGCTCCGAGGGAGCGAAAGCCGGTGCGGCGGCGGAAGGCGAAGACGGGGCTTAGATAAGAATGAAGGTGCTGATAGCTGCCGGCGGGACCGGCGGACACATATATCCGGGAATTGCGGTCGCAAAGGAGCTTTTGCGGCGTGACCCCGAGACCGAGGTGATCTTCGTCGGCACGGCTAGGGGATTGGAAACGCGGATAGTTCCGGAGAGCGGGTTTCAGCTGTCGTTGATCCATAGTGCGGGGCTAAAAAATGTAGGGCGTGTTCAGCGGCTCAAGGGACTTGTGGTGCTGCCTCGGAGTTTTGTCGAGGCGCGGCAATTGATACGGAATTTTCGGCCGCATGTGGTGGTCGGTGCAGGGGGATATGTTTCGGGCCCGGTGCTGCTAATGGCAAGGGTGATGGGTGTTCCGACGATGGTGATGGATTCGAACGCGCTGCCGGGCTTTACCAATCGCCAACTGGCACGATTCGTGGATCGAGCTGCACTGACATTTGAAGCGGCGCTGCCGTATTTCGGGAATAAGGGTGTCGTCATCGGCAACCCGGTGAGGCAGGAGTTCTTTGAGGTGCCGAGTAAGGAACGAAGCGAGACGTTCCATATCCTGATCTTTGGCGGATCGCAGGGCGCCAGGGCAATAAATAATGCGATGGCGGAGGCCCTGGAATCGCTGAAACCGCTGGCTGATCGGATCAAGATCACGCACCAGACGGGTGAGTCGGACCTGCCGCGGATCCGGGACGCTTATGAAGCGAGCGAGTTTCACTCGTCGGATGTGCGGCCTTTCATCTCCGATATGGCGGGGGAATTTGCCAAGGCCGATCTGATCATAAGCAGGGCCGGCGCGACAACATGTGCCGAGCTCGCGGCGGCGGGGAAGGCCTCGATAATGATCCCTCTGCCGACAGCGGCGGATGACCACCAGCGAAAGAACGCGGAGGCGATGCAGGACGGCGGAGCATCGATAATGATCCTGCAGCGGGACCTGACGGGTGAAGCTCTCGCTAAAGAAGTTATGCGGCTTGCGGGCGAGCCGGAGACGGTCACGAAGATGGAAGACGCGGCGAGATCGCTGGCAAAAGGGGACGCTGCGGAACGGGCGGCAGACCTGATCGACGAACTTAGAAGGAATGTTTAGACACGTAAAGAAAATTCATTTTATCGGGATCGGCGGCATCGGCATGAGCGGCATTGCCGAGGTGCTAACCAATCTGGGCTTTGAGGTTTCGGGCTCGGACATCAAGCGTTCAAAAAATACGGACAGGCTCGAGCAGCTTTACGGGATGAGGATCGCGGAAGGGCACGCAGCCGAGAACATTGCCGACGCCGAGGTCGCGGTCTATTCTTCGGCGGTGCGAGAGGACAACCCTGAAGTTCGACAAGCAAAAGCGAACGGGATACCGGTCATTCCGCGGGCGGAAATGCTCGCCGAGCTAATGGTGCTAAAGCCTTACGCGGTGGCGGTTTCAGGAACGCACGGCAAGACGACGACGACGTCAATGGTGGCAACGATACTTAAGCATGCCGGTATGGATCCCACCACGGTTGTCGGCGGTGTGGTTGACACGCTTGGGTCGAATGCACACCTGGGCACTTCCGAATGGTTCGTAACAGAGGCCGATGAAAGCGACCGATCGTTCCTGATGCTCTACCCGACGATCGCGGTAGTCACGAATATCGATAAAGAGCACATGGAATCCTATAAGGGGATGGAAGATGTGGTCGAGTGCTTTACGGACTTTGTGAACAAGGTGCCGTTCTTCGGCGCGGCGGTGATCTGCCTCGACGATCCGAACGTGCAGTTGATAATCCCGAAGATAAAACGTCGCAGGGTGACCTATGGGCTGACGGCGCAGGCGGATATATCGGCCCACGGGATCGCATACGACAACGAATTCGGCTCGCATTTTACAGTCTGGAAGGGCACGGATGTGCTCGGCAAGATCGACCTGCCCGTGCCGGGCCAGCACAATGTGTATAACGCTCTCGCGGCGACGGCGGTGGCCCTGGAACTTGAGGTGCCGTTCGAAAAGATCGCCGAGGCATTCAAGACATTCAAGAACGCGAACAGGCGGTTTCAGTTCAAGGGCGAGGCGAACGGCATCGCCGTCGTTGACGATTACGCCCATCATCCGACAGAGATCCTTGCAACACTTTCAGCCGCGAAGAACGGAGCCGGCGGACGAAGGACGGTCGTGGCGTTTCAACCCCATCGGTTTTCACGGACTCAGGAGTTGATGGACGAATTTGCGCTGGCCTTTAACAACGCCGACGTGCTCTACGTGCTCGATATCTATGCGGCGAGCGAGGATCCGATACCCGGGATCACGGCGGAGGTATTGACGGAAAATATCCGAAGGTACGGGCATAAGCAGGCGATATACATCGGCGATATTGAAACGGCCGCTGAAAAGGTCGCCGGCGATCTGCGAGAGGGCGATCTGGTAGTAACGCTTGGTGCCGGAAACGTGACCCGGCTGAGCGATGAACTGATGGAAAAGATAAAGCTGAGGTAGACAGGAGGAGACCCCAAGAATGGCCGCTAGACGACGAGCAGCGATAAAGTCCAGGCCGACTGCACGCAAAGGCCGAGCCGCTTCGACGAAACGCAGCAAAGGCAAGGATGTAAACCGAAATCTTTTGCCCGCAGCGCTGAGCGTCTGCCTGATATTTTGCATCGCGGTCATCGGGTATATGGGATTTCAGACCGCGGCGGCGTCAGAGTTTTTCAAGGCTGAGCGGGTATACGTCTCGGGCACTAAGCGGGCATCGAGCGAGAGCGTCGAAAGAATTGTCACGAGTCAAACCGAACAAAGCGGCGTGTGGAACGCGGACCTGGCTGAGATCAAGAGCCGGGTGGAGCGGCTGCCCTTTGTTAAGTCGGCAGCGGTCTCGCGGATCTTGCCCAGCGGGATAGCGGTCGAAGTATTTGAGCACGTGCCGGCAGCGCGAGTCGCGACAGCGTCAGGTGAATTACTTGTAGACGATGACGCGCGAGTCTTGGCGGAAGCGACCGAGGACGAGCCGGGGCTGCCCTTTGCACTTATCGGCTGGAACGAGAAGAAATCTGAAGAGGCGGACAAAGAGAATCTTGAGCGCGTGAAGCTCTATCAGATGATGCTGACGGCGTGGACCGACCAAGGCTTGGCGGACGACGTCAGGAAGGTGGATCTCTCTGACATACGCGACCCGCGGGCCTTGGTAGAGGACTCCGGAATGGAGGTGAGAATCGCCGTCGGCCGTGAGAAATTTGGCGAGAACCTAAGCCGCGGCATCCGGGCGATCGTGGGCAAGGGAGATACTTTCGAAGGCGTCGATCTGGTGGGGACGAACTTGATCTTGGCACCGCGGAAAGCCGCGTCATCGAGATAGGTGGGGTGAGTATCTGATATGGCAAATGAGTTTCATGCGATAGGCATCGACATAGGCACGAGCCGGGTGCGGTGCGTGATCGGTGAATCGAACGAAAGTTCGAAGATGAACATCGTCGGAATAGGCCAGGCGGAATCGCGGGGCCTGCGCCGAGGGATCGTCACGGGGGCCGAGGCCGTGGGCGAGGCAGTGCGAAAGGCCGTTGGGGATGCCGAGCGCGTCAGTGGGCTTGAAGTGGGGTCTGCGGCGGTGAATCTTTCAGGCGAGCATTTTCGCGGCGAGAACAAGAGCGGCGTCGTCGCCGTCGCGGGAGCCGGCCGCGAGATCACCGGCGAAGACGTTGAACGCGCTGTCGAATCTGCGTGCGCGGTCCAACTGCCGACGGGCTGGGAGATCTTTGACCGCCTGCCGCAGGAATTCATCATCGACGGGCAGGACGGGATAACGGAGCCGATCGGGATGAGCGGATCGCGGCTGGAATCGCTGGTCCACGTTGTGACGGGCCCGAGCGCGGGCCGACAAAATTTAGATAAGGCGGTAAGGCGTGCCGGGCTGGACGTCGAGCGGATGGTGCTCGAACCCCTTGCAGCCGCGGAAAGTACGCTGACCGACGATGATCGTGAGTACGGATGTGCGGTTGTAAATATTGGATCCGAGATCACGAGCATGATGATCTTTGGACGCGGGGCGGTGCAGCACACGGCCGTGTTCCCGTTCGGCGGGCTGCATTTTACGAAGGACATCGCGGTGGGTTTGCGTGTTTCGATGCAGGAAGCGACGAAGATCAAGCACGAGTACGGATGCGTCGCGGGTTTTTTGATGAACGATGACGAGCGTTCGGAAGTGATCGAGATCGTGCCGGTCGGGCGGAGCGAAACGCGCGGGCTCTCGAAAGAAATTCTCTGCGACATCATGCAGCCGCGTGCGATCGAGCTGTTGCAGCACATCGCGCAGGAGGCTGTTGCGACACGCGCACAGATACCAAGCGGCGTGGTTTTGACGGGCGGCGGTGCGATGCCGAGAGGGATGGTCGAGATCGCCGAGCAGGTTTTTGATTCGCCGACGCGGTTGGGAATACCGGACGGACGGTACTTCGGCGGGCTTGTCGAACAGCTGCGAACGCCCGAATGGGCGGTGGCTTGCGGGCTTGCCTTGAGCTCAATGCGGCAGCAGGTGAGGGAGTTCCAGTACGGCGGACGGGGCTCATCCGGGAAGGTAGCCGCCTGGATCGAAAATTTTCGTGAAAAATTTCGATAAATGTAACTTTAGGACTAGATTTTTACCACAAAGCGTTGTATGATTTTTCGCCAACAGCACAATATCTTGTTGATATTCGAAAACTCGTCCACGGATCACCATAAGTTACCAATTAGTCGAAACTGCCCGGCAGCCGGGGTGAATTATATTTGCAAAAAGGTCTAACAATGAACAACAGCGGAATCAAGATGTTTATCGATGAGCCACCGATCACGGGAGCCCGTATCAAGGTCATCGGTGTCGGCGGCGGCGGCGGAAATGCGGTCAACCGAATGATCGAAGAGGGTATCAAAGGCGTCGAGTTCATTGTCGCCAATACAGACCTGCAAGCCCTCAACGCATCGAAGGCACCGATGAAGATACAGCTCGGCGGGCGATCGACCCGCGGGCTGGGTGCGGGATCGAACCCGGACGTGGGCCGCGAGGCGGCGCTGGAGGATCACGAGAAACTGCTGGATGTGCTGGAAGGTTCGGACATGGTATTTGTCACCGCGGGCCTCGGCGGCGGGACCGGAACGGGTGCGGCACCGGTCGTTGCATCGCTCGCGATCGAGCTTGGAGCGTTGACGGTAGCGGTGGTCACAAAGCCTTTCGGCGTCGAGGGCAAGAAGCGTATGGCACAGGCCGAACAGGGTTTGGCTGAACTCCGCGGTTGCGTTGACACGATCATCACGATCCCGAACTCAAAGCTTCGGGAAGTGGAAGAGAACATCACACTGATGAACGCTTTCCGCAGTGCCGATGACATTTTGCTGCAGGCGGTGCAGGGCATCACTGACCTGATCACGACGCCGGGCATCATCAATCTGGACTTTGCGGATGTTACGACCGTCATGCGGGGCAAGGGCGTAGCACTGATGGGACTGGGGGCGGCGAGTGGAGAGGACGCAGCGTCGAAGGCGATGCGTGCGGCGTTGGATTATAAGCTGCTGGAGGAGAATTCGATCACGGGAGCGAAGGCTGCTCTCATCAATGTAACCGGCAGTGCGAGTATGCCGCTCGGCGAGATCGAGGATGCGATCGGGATGATCGAGAGTGAATCGGACGAGAACGCAGACATCATCTGGGGCAACGTCATCCGCGAGGATATGGGCGATGAGATCCGCGTGACGGTGATCGCGACAGGGTTTGATTCGGCGGTGCAGTCTATGATGCCGCGGCCAATGGAGATGCCGATGGCGGCGAACGGCGGCGGCGGGCCGATCTTTGCACCGGCTGACTCACCGAGAAAGGACGAGAATCTGGATGTGCCGACCTTCATTCGAAGACAGGCAGATTAGTACAAGTTGTTGACGCGGCCCCCAACTCGGCGGCAGTGGTGAACCCGGTAACGGGCAAACTCTGTCGCCGTGTTATATTTGGGCTATGGCGGAGCGGGCGAGGATCGCGATAACGATAGGCGATGCGGCGGGTATCGGGCCCGAGATCGTGTTGCGGGCCCTTGCAGAAATGAAAGGTGAGGCGCTGATCCCGGTTGTGGTCGGGGATCTTAAGTTTTTGAGGCGGACGGCCGAGGCCCTGGGGATCGAAACCCCATTACGGTTATTTGAAGGGAGTCTAGAAGCGAGCGACGGCGAAACGATTTTTGTCGAGGACCTTGGAAATCTTCCGGATGCGGTCACGCCGGGCGTCGAGAGTGCGAACTGCGGAAGAGCGGCGGGCCAGTATATTGAAAGGGCGGCCGAACTGTGGCGGCGGGGCGAGGCGGATGCGATCGCAACGGCTCCGATTAATAAGCACACACTGAACTTGGGCGGTTACGACCAACCCGGGCATACGGAATTTCTCGCCGAGTTGACGGGCACGCGGGAGTTTGCAATGAGCTTTTTTGGCGGGGACTTGCGTGTGGTGCTGCTATCGACGCACGTACCGCTGACTCGGGCGATCGAGTTGGTCAAGAAGGACGCGGTCGCAAAGCTGATACGATTTACCTCGCGGGCACTTGCCGATCTGCTTGGGCGGCCAGTGAAGCTAGCGGTTGCCGGGCTGAACCCCCACGCTTCGGAAGGCGGGATGTTCGGCACCGAGGAAGCAGACGAGATCGAGCCGGCGATCGCGGAATGCCGGGCTGAGGGGATCGATGTGACCGGGCCATTCTCGCCCGACACGATCTTTTTGCGGGCCCATCGCGGAGAGTTTGACGGGGTGATCGCCTGTTATCATGATCAGGCGACGATCGCAGTGAAATCGCTGGCGTTCGGGTCGGCGGTGAACGTTACGCTGGGGCTGCCGCTCATCAGGACGTCGGTCGATCACGGAACGGCTTTTGACATCGCCGGGAAGGGGATCGCGGACGCCTCGAGCATGAAAGCGGCGATCAGAATGGCGGCGGAGCTTGCCCGGACGCGCCGAGCGGGTGCCGCGCAAAGATCATCTTGACTAGCCGGGCGGCTAGTGTTAGTTTTCTGACAATCGAGAACCTGCCTAAACAAACAAATAGGAGTGACATTGCCTGTGCCTTCACGAAAAATCTTGCTTGCGGACGATTCGATAACGATCCAAAAAGTGGTGAACCTGACCTTTGCCGAAGAAGGGATCGAGGTCATCACCACTGGTGACGGCGATATGGCGCTAGCACGGATCTGGGAAGACCGCCCGGACCTGGTACTAGCCGATGTCAATATGCCGGGGGCAAACGGTTATCAGGTTTGTGAGGCATTGCGGCGGACCGAGGCGACGCAGCACATTCCCGTGATCTTGCTGGTAGGATCGTTCGAGCCCTTTGACGAGGCGGAGGCAAAGCGGGTCGGAGCGAATGCTTATCTAACCAAACCGTTTCATTCGATCAGGCAGCTTGTGGACCAGGTGTCGGCGCTGATGCCGGAGGACGGTGCCGACCAGGCTGAACCGCCAAAAGCCACGGTTCCCGGAGATGACATAGAAACGCTTTACGAGAGAAGCATGAGCGAGCCCGAGCCGGAGCATGACCCGTCCACTCGGGAATATGAGTTCGGCGATCAGGGCATGGACGATGAGTTGATCGAGACCGAGCAGATGACCGAGCCGGCCGAGCAGCCTCCGGCAGTGACGGCGGCATTTGACGAGACATTTGAGAATGTCCACGACGAGCAACTGGGCGGCAATGTTGAACTGCCGCCGGTAGAAGATCTTGGGGAGCCGGTATCGGAGGCCCAATTTGAAAGATTCGATGCGGCGCCGGTGACCGAAGTGTTTTCTCAGGAGCCGGAACGCGAAAGCTATCTGCCGGAGCCTGAACGTTTCGGGGGCCAAGAGCCGTATCGGCCAGAGCCGGAGGTGGTCGAGTTTGATGAAGCGCCGGCGGGATTTGAACGGTTCGCGGAACCGAGCACCTTGGAAGAGCCTCGTCGGGAAGAGGCGGTCGAGCAGCCGCCGCAATGGAGCGAAGCACCTGCCTACGAACAACCGGCAGGTCAGCAGACACAGTGGCGTGACGCCTCGCCGTTTGAGGAGACGGTGCAGTATGATGCGCCCGAGGCGGGCGTGGAAGTGGGACAGTATGAGGCGCCGCAAGACGACTATCAGCGGCCACAGGAGCATGAATACCAGGCCCCGTCGCATGAGCAGCCGTACCAGCCGGGTCACTTCGTTCAGGAGAGCTTTGTACACAATGAGCCTGAAGACAGTTTCGAATCGAACCCGTTCCAGGCGACAACCGAGGAATTCAGTAGAAGCGAGGCGGGGTTAGAGATCCCGCAGGCGCCTGTTGCCCATGGCCAACCGATGACGCAGGAAGAAATGGAACTGCTCGAGCTGCCGCCGACGGATGATAACGAGACGGTCGAGCTTACGACGACGGAACGGGCGGCATTGATGGGCAGTAATAAACAGATCGTAACGATCTCGCCGGAGCTGATGGAAGAGATAGTTCAGCAGGTGGTCGAGCGGCTTTCCTCGAAATATTAATAAACATTAAATCGGGTAACGGACGGCAGGTGGACATCGTTGGATGAAAACCTGCCGTAATTGTTTTAGAATTAAAGTTTTACGCGTTATGGAAATCCCTAAAGTATATGACCCGAAGACCGCCGAGACCAGCCATTATCAGCGCTGGGAAGAGGGCGGCTTCTTTGCTCCCGAGATAAATCAGGACCCGGATGCCGAGGCCTTTTCGATCGTGATCCCGCCGCCGAACGTGACGGGTTCGCTGCATATGGGACATGCGCTGCAGCACACACTGATGGACGTTTTGACTCGGTGGAAGCGGATGCTGGGTTATCGCGCGCTCTTCCTCATAGGCGTGGATCATGCGGGGATCTCGACGCAGTTGATGGTCACGCGGCAGCTAAAAAAGTATGAGCACAAGACGCCGCAGGACATCGGCCGTGAGGCGTTCACGAAGCGGGTCTGGGAATGGAAAGAGAAGTACGGGGGCGAGATCACGCGGCAGATGCGTCGCGAGGGGATCTCGGTGGACTGGAGCCGTGAGCGTTTTACGATGGACGAAAGCCTTTCGACGGCGGTGCGAGAGGTTTTTGTGCGGCTGTATGAGGAGGGGTGGATCTATCGCGGGACTCGGATAGTCAATTGGTGCCCGAGGGACAAGACCGTGCTCTCTGACCTGGAAGTGAAAGAGGAAAAGACGAAGGACGGGAAGCTTTATTACCTTAAATATCCGATAAGCGGCGAAACCGGGAAATCCGTGACGGTGGCAACCACGCGGCCCGAGACGATGCTCGGCGATACGGCGGTGGCGGTGAATCCTGAAGATGAGCGTTACGCCGACCTCAAAGGCAAAGTGGTTGATCTGCCCCTGACGGGGCGGGAGATACCGGTGATCCGGGACGAATATGTTGAGGCGGAATTCGGTACGGGTGCCGTGAAGATAACACCGGCACACGACCCGAACGATTGGGAGATCGGTGAGCGTCACCGCCTTGAAAAGATCGTGATCATGAACGAAG
>DATHVL010000060.1:0-7794 GCA_035461325.1 Pyrinomonadaceae bacterium | reverse complement strand
GGCATACGAGCGGCACTTTCTGAAAAAGCTTGACACGATTCTTTGCTGTGATAGACTCCGGCGCTAAATAGCTTGTCTCTTTTCGGTAGGCAAATGCGTCTCTAAATTATAGAGAAACGCGCCCGTCTGCACCTCTTAGTTGGCGAGGGGGGCTCAAAGGAGAAAATTATGAAAATTATCGTTCTGATGTTCTGTTTGACGGTAACGCTTTCAGCGTTTGGTCAACATGGGCACGGGTCTCAGCCCGGGCCCGAGCCCAAGGCCGTCAGGTTTGAAGATGGCCTTGGAAGCGTCCACCATCCCGTCACTACAAAGAGTGCCGAAGCGCAGAAGTTCTTTGACCAGGGCCTGGCCTATCTTTTCGCCTTCAATCACGACGAAGGAGTTGCTTCATTCCGCCGGGCCGCAGAGCTCGATCCGGAAATGGCGATGGCATACTGGGGAATGGCGCTCGGCCTGGGTGCAAATTACAACGATCCGGCTAACACGGATCGTTTTGCCCGGGCTTATGACGAATTACAAAAAGCGATCAAACTCGCTCCGAAAGTATCAAATGCCGATCAAGATTACATAGCTGCGCTTTCAAAACGATATTCGTCCGACCCGGACACGCCGCCGGCAACGCTGGCCGCAGCATACAAGACAGCGATGGCTGAACTTGTAAAGAAATATCCGGATGACCTTGACGCGGCAACGCTCTATGCTGAGAGCATGATGAACCTGCGACCGTGGCAGCTTTGGTCCTTAGACGGCAAACCGGCGGAAGGTACTCTCGAGATCCTAATGGTCCTTGAAGGTGTCCTTAGGCGGAACCCGAATCATACCGGGGCGAACCACTACTACATCCACGCTATCGAGGCATCGCCAAATCCGGAACGGGGCACAGCCGCTGCTAACAGGCTCATGCAACTCGCGCCAAATGCCGGACATCTGGTTCACATGCCGTCACATATTTACCTGCTGACCGGCGAACATGAGAAGGCCATTAAGAGCAACGAGCTGGCGATAGTTGCGGACCGGAATTACATCCAGCGGAGCGGAGCAAAGGGCATCTACCCGTTGATGTACTTCAACCACAACCTTCATATGCTCGCCGCTGCCCAGGCCGAAGCCGGCAATTATGCGGGTTCGATCGAGGCGGCGAACGAGCTGGCGGCCAACGTGGGGCCCAATGTCCAGGGAATGCCGATGCTTGAGATGTTCATGCCTTATCCGATCATCACGCTGACGCGCTTTCACAAATGGGATGAGATCATGAAATACCCGAAGCCGGCACCGGAGATGCTGATAACAGCGGCTCACTGGCATATGGCACGCGGTATCGCATTGGCCGAAAGTGGCAAGGTGGCGGAGGCGGAAAGGGAACTCACGGCACTTCGCGAAGCGGCAAAGAAGATCCCGGAGACGGCGATGCTTTTCACGACGCCTGTCGCTGTGGCGTTGAAGGTTGCCGACGAGCTGCTTGCAGGTGAGATCGCTCTAGCAAAAGGCGATCGTAAGGCGGCAATAGAAATGCTTCGCCAGGCGGCTGCGTCCGAAGCTAAGGTCAGTTATGCAGAACCCCCCGACTGGGATCTGCCGATCCGTGAATGGCTTGGCAGAGCTCTGATGATAGACGGGCAATATGCCGAGGCTGAGAAGGCTTTTCGCGAAGAGATCGCCCGCAACCGGCGCAGTGGCCGGGCACTGTTCGGACTGGCAGAATCGCTTTCGCGGCAAGGAAAGGAATCGTCGGCTGCACTCGTTCGAATCGAACTACGTGACGCATGGAAGAACGCTGATACTCAGCTTTCGGCAGAACTATTCAGCCACACAGGTGGCGACAAATCGCAATAGCTCCCGATCCTCCGTCGGGATAGATGCAAACGCGTTATATGCGGGGCCCGTCAATTTGGCGGGTCCGTTCCCTTTTAGGGACGGGGGTTTCCGTGGCGATCGATCCCAGGGTTCCGGCTTCGCCTGCACCCTGGGCTACAAACATGTCGCTCCTACGGGGCTAGGGGACTGGGATACGCGTAAAGGGCCTAAAGGCAACGGCTTCGGGAAGGCCGGCAGTGGACACGTTTTCAGCAGTTGTTCGTGCCTGCGTTCCAGTCAGGTGGGCACGCGCTCTGACGCTCGCGTTTCTGCCCGGAGGAGCTCGAGGGATGCCGCCGTCTACGACGGCTCGGGTTTCTCTGGTGCGCCTTTCCCACGTCTTGCGACGTGGGCTAATTAGATGGCATCGGCTACGCCGATTTTTTGATGTTAAGGCCGTGCGCCTCTACGGAGCTGCTTGAGAGATCGGCGGCGTAGCCGCGCATGATTCGTGGGCGGATGCCGGAAGGGCAAGCCCTTCCGCTCATCATTCGGGCAAAGCCCGTCATCAGAGAAGATCTACCACCCCGTCCGCTTTGCGGCCACCCCTCCTGTCCAGGAGGGGAGCTTTTCGGTTTTGTGCTAATATACCCGACGTGCCGAGAGGGCATTGCACCCACGAAAATCACGGTTAATAGGAGCTAAGATATGCTTTGGAAGATCGTTTTGGTGCTCGGGATACTGGGCATTTTGCTGGGTTTTGCGGTGACGGGTATTTCGGCTTTGCTGCCGATAGTGAACGAGGGCCGGACGAGCTGGGGAGAGGCGATGATCGGCATCGTTCCCGGGGTATTAGTGCTGGTCGTCTCGTTCCTGATGTTTCTGGTGGGGCTGATATTCGTCATCAAGAATCGAAAGAAGACAGCCATTTAACGCGGCCCGGCAACTAAATAGCTTGAGTTTGAGAGCAATGAAGCCGTTCTATATTCGCGACATCAAGATCGACCCGCCGTTGATACTTTCACCGATGGCGGGGGTTACCGATTATACGTTCCGCCGGCTGATAAAACGCCGCGGCGGCGTGGGGCTGGTCGTGTCCGAATTTATCTCGGTCGAGGGGCTGACGCGGAACAATCCGAAATCGAAGCGGCAGATGCGCTTTGACGAGGAGGAGCGGCCCTTTGCGGTGCAGATATTCGGCGGCCAGCCGGAGCGGATGGCTTTGGGTGCCGAGATGGCCGAGGAGATAGGGGCCGATATACTGGACGTGAACTGCGGCTGCCCGGCGCCGAAGGTGGTAAAGAACGGCGGGGGCTCGGGGCTGCTGCGCGATCCGGAAAAGCTCGAGACTATACTAAAGGCGATAAAGAGCACGATCACGATACCGCTCACACTGAAGGTGCGGACGGGCTATACCGAATCGACGATCAACGTGGTCGAGGTCGCCAAGATGGCAGAGCAGTGCGGCGTCGAGCATATTCAGGTGCACGGCCGGACTCGCGATCAGGGCTATAAGGGCCTGGCGAACTGGGACCTGATCCGCGAGGTGAAGAATGCCGTATCGGTGCCGGTGTCGGGGAACGGCGATATCACGTCGATCGAATACGGGATGAAGCGTTGGGCGGAGTCGGGAACCGACGGCATCCTGATAGGCCGCGGGGCGATGCAGAATCCGTGGATCTTCAGGCAGTTCGAAGACGCACTGGCGGGCCGCGAACCGTATCAGCCGGACCTTGTCGAAAAGAAGGCCGTGCTACTGGAGTTCTTTGAGATGTGCCTCGAGGAAATGCCGGAGCTGGTCGCTCTGGGGAAGATGAAACAGCTTGCGGGGCAGTTCACGAAAGGACTGGTCGGCGGGGCGCAGTTTCGCCAGACGCTTTATCATTCTCACTCGGCCGCAGAGATACTCGACAACATCACGATATATTTCAACACGCTGGTGGAGCGGGGACACTTTGGCGACGGGCGGGTGGAATCGGATGAGCCGGTGATAGATTCGTGCGAGGCGTTTTCCGACAGTCAGGGATCGGCCGTGGCCGCGTAAATCATAAAATGAGAATTAACGTACTGTGGTGCCGCAATTTGGGGTTGGCGTTGGTGGCATTGTTTGTGCTCGGCGGGACGGTTGCGGCTCAGCGGGCGACCGCGGCGGCCGGGGATGCGCACGTCAGGTCTTCGCCGGCGTTTGCGGAGCTGCTGCTGCGAAAGGCGGAGCTGCAGTCAGAGCTGGAAGCGCTGCGGATCGATTATACCGAGGATTTCCCGCGGGTCATCGATCTAAAGCACGAGCTGGGGCTGATCGACGCCGAGGTGAAAACGATGCTGGCGACAAAGCCGGACGAGAGTGGGCGGTTGACGCTGGCGTTGGGAAAGCTGCTTGTAAAACGTGCAGAGCTGGAGACGCAGCATTGGAAGCTGCTCGCGAATTACAAGGAAGAGCACCCGGACGTAAAGCGGGCGAAACAGCGCGTGACGATCTATGACCAGGCGATCAAAGAGATCTTAGGGAATTAGAGCGGGCGTTGGAGTTTCGGAGATCAGGGCCGCGAGTTCGCGGCTCTCTTCTTTTGAGACCTGCTTGCCGGCGGGTACGGTGTTTACCTTGTAAACCGATGTGCGGTCGCGGCGGCTGACCGTTATCTCATCGTCGACTGCGACCTCTTTCGAGGCCCGGGCGGCCGCACCGTTTACGGA
Organism: Pyrinomonadaceae bacterium; assembly: GCA_035461325.1. GTDB lineage: Bacteria > Acidobacteriota > Blastocatellia > Pyrinomonadales > Pyrinomonadaceae > OLB17. Next base: position 3,303 of record DATHVL010000060.1, on the reverse strand, counting down.
TACTATACCGCTGTCGCAGAGCGATTTTGCCACGCTGCGGCGGGGGGCGATGCGGCTAAGCTTTAGGAAAAGATCGAGCCTCATTTGGAAAAACGAAACGCCGAGCGATGTTACTCTCGCCCGGCGTTTTTTATATCTTGCAGAGTTTAATTATCTGCCGACCTGTCGCTGCGCTCTTCAGAAAAGAGAACGGGGGCGACCATCGGGCGGTATGCGTCGCTGATCTTGATATAGGAACCTTTGCGAAGGTCAGCCATAAATTTCTTGCCCGCCTCGGGAGCCTTTTCGGAAAGGATCGCCATGCGGATAGCGTTCTCGTCGAACTGCGATTCGTTGCTGGCGGGGATGCGTTTATCGACCTTGAAGATGATCAGGCCGGTATCGTCAACGGCTGCCGGGTTCGAATACTGGCCGGCGGGGACGCCCTTAACGGCCGCGGCAATAGCAGGGAAACTTTCCTCGAGCTGGGGAACCGTGACCTCGCCGAGATCGCCCTTGGCCTCGTCCTTATTTGCACGGTCGGAGTGCTGAGCGACCATCTGGAGAAAGTCTGCACCTCCGCGAAGTTCGGCGACGATCTTGGCGGCCTGCTCCTTTACGGCGGCTTCGGTGTTGCCGGCGTAGCTGAGATAGATCTCGCTTAAGGAGAGGGTTTCGGGCTTGGTGAATTTCTCTTTGTGCTTTTCGAAATACTCCTTGAGCTGGGTGCTGTTCGGCGTCCAATAGACGCGCGACTGCACTTCGCGCTGCATCACCAGATCACGCGTAGCCTGTTTGCGCCACACTTCTCGGATCTCATCGGGTTCCACGCCCGTTCGCCGCATTTCGCTATAAAGCGAGTCGAGCGTCGTCATGCCATATTGCTGCATGATCTTTAGGAACTGCTGATTGACCTGGGCCTCGATCTCGCGATCCAAGCCGAGTTCTTTGGCCTTTTGCAGCAAGAGTTCCTCGTTGATGAGGTTGGCGATCAGTTCGCCTTCCTTTTCGCGGATCTCGCGCTCAGCCTCTTCACGAGCCTTACCGCTCTCGACAGCGGCCTCGACGGCGAACTTCTTTTCGCGATTGATACGCGAAAGCGTTATTACGCTGTCATTTACCTGTGCGACGACCTCGTCCACGACACGGATCTCGGTCTCCTGAGCAGGCGTGGCGACGAAGGCCGCCAATACGAAGAGTGCGGTCAAGAATAAAGAGGATCTGCTGAGCATTCGGTTCTCCAAGCGGATATTCATGAATTTAATGATGTTTTCGGTCAAGCAAGGGGTTGGATGCGTCAAAACCCGTCAGAGTTCGATGCACCGTGATGGCCGAAAAACAATCCACAATAATAGCAGAATCGCCGGAAAAACGCCTTTCGCGGACGCTATGCCCGGATCTTGCGGAGAATTTCCATCGCCGCGGGGATCGGACCTTCTTTATCGACCGGGAAGCGGAGTATGCCGTTGGGCGAGAACGTCGCTTGTTCAGCCGTGACGAGGGCCATTATTGCCTCGGGCGATACGCGTGAGTTCTCGGCGAGTTTGACTGCCATACCGTCGGCGGTGCGGTCGACAGAGGTGACGCGCATCTCCTCGGCAAGACGGCGCAGCCGGGCGTGATCGAAGAGGTTATTAACGGATTCGGGGATGCGGCCGTTGCGGTCCTCGATCTCGGCGTGGATGTCGGCGAGCTCCTGTTCCGTCGAGGCGGAGGAGACGCGTTTGTAGGTCCGCAGCCGCTGTCCGGCGTCGTAGATATAGTCCTTCGGGATCGAGACGTCGATGCCGAGATTTATCGCGACGGCGGCCTCGTCCTCGACCTCGTCGCCCTTGATCTCGGCGATCGTGCGTTCGAGCATTTTGGTGTAGAGATCAAAGCCGAGGGCGTCGAGGTGGCCGGATTGCTGGCCGCCGAGGATGTTGCCGGCGCCGCGGAGTTCGAGGTCGAGCGCGGCGATGCGGAAGCCGGCACCGAGGTCAGAGAATTCGCGAATGGCCGAGAGTCGGCGGCGGGCGATGGGCGTTAGCTCGAGCTCGCTGGGGATGAGCAGATATGCATAGGCACGGCGATTTGAACGGCCGACGCGGCCGCGGAGCTGATAAAGCTGGGAGAGGCCGTAATTGTCGGCACGGTTAATGATTATCGTGTTGGCACGCGGGATGTCGATGCCGTTCTCGATGATCGTGGTGGCGACGAGCACATCGTATTTGTAATCGATGAAATCGAGCATCACCTGCTCCATCTCTTTTTCGTTCATCTGGCCGTGGCCGATGGCGATGCGCGCGTTGGGCACGATCTTTTGGACAAGGGCGGCGATGGCCTCGATGGTCTCGACACGGTTGTGAATGAAAAATACCTGGCCGTTGCGGGCGAGTTCGAGGTCGATGGCGGAGCCGATAACAGCCTCAGAGAACTGTACGACCTGAGTATTGATCGCCAGGCGGTCACGCGGAGGCGTTTCTATCACAGACATATCGCGCATGCCGAGCAGCGACATATTCAGCGTGCGGGGAATGGGGGTTGCAGAGAGCGTCAGCACGTCGACCTTTTTCTTGAGCTGCTTTAGCTTTTCTTTGTGAGCGACGCCGAATCGCTGCTCCTCGTCGACCACGACCAGGCCGAGTTTGGGGAGCTTGACGTCGTTCGAGAGCACTCGGTGTGTGCCGATCAGCACATCGACGTCGCCTTTTTCGGTCGCGGCGACGACGGCCTTTTGCTCTTTGGTGGAGCGGAAACGGGAGAGCAGTTCCACCCGGGCAGGGAATGCGGCGAACCGCTTGCCGAATGTTTCGAAGTGCTGATAGGCGAGAATGGTGGTGGGCGTCAGGACGGCGACCTGTTTGCCGTCCATCACGGCTTTGAATGCGGCGTGCATGGCGACCTCGGTCTTCCCGTAGCCGACGTCGCCGATGACAAGCCGGTCCATCGGACGCGGGGTTTCCATGTCGGATTTGACGTCCTCGATGGCGGCGGCCTGATCGACGGTGAGGTCGTAGGGGAAGGAATCCTCGAACTCGTGCTGCCAGGGGGCGTCGGGCGAGAAGGCGAACCCGCTGACGAGTTTTCGCTCGGCGTAGAGCTTTAGCAGTTCGTCGGCCATATCACGCATGGCCCGCTTTGCCTTTGCCTTGGTCTTTTGCCAGCCGATGCCGCCGAGGCGATCGAGCGAGGGAGCGGCCGCCTCGCCGGAGGAATATCGGGATACGAGATCGAGGCGTTCGACGGGGACGAAGAGCTTGGTGTCGTCGGCGTAGACGAGCAGCATGAACTCGCGTTCGGCGCCTTGGGACGAAATGGTTTGAAGCCCTTCGAACTTACCGA
>DATHVL010000059.1:0-4717 GCA_035461325.1 Pyrinomonadaceae bacterium | reverse complement strand
ATTCCAAGGGGTACGTATCATCACCGAGATCACTGATATTCAAACCCAGGTCTCGCCGGATCTTTTCGCAGTGCCGACCAATATGCAGAAGATCGAATCAGAACAGGTCCGCGCTCAAGTCGACATGATCTTTAACTCGATCGCCGGAATGCTGATGCAGTTCATGAATCAGCAGGGAACCCAGGCGGCTCCGAGCCCGATGATGAGTCCGCGAATGAGCCCGATGATGAGCCCCGCGGCATCACCGGGAAACTAAGAGGCAAGCGATGGTTAAATTTATCATTGGACTATTGGTGGGGGCCCTCATTGGCGGGGCTCTCGCCTTCTATTTTCTTTCAGGCGGAATATCGGGTACGAGTGCACCGGGTGAGCCGATCCAGCCGCCCGACCAGGCGGGCGTACCGGAGGGAACTGCCGAGGTCCGCGTGCATCAGGAATTCTTTAACGAGGCGTTGGGCACGATCTTTCGCGATATGGAACCGCCCGTTTTTCCACTTGGCCAGGGTAACGGCCGCGAGGGCGAATGCCCAAGCAGCATTACCTTGCTGCCCGAGGGCAGCGGCGTAACGACGGGCGTGGTCCTCGAGGGCAACAACCTTGCTGCACGTCTGGCGTTCACGGGAAGCTACAGCTCCATGTTCGGATGCCTGCGGTTCACCGGCTGGGCCCCGGCGAATATGCAGCTGCTGTTCGACCATCAGACGCAGACGGTCTACGGCCAGCTGAATGTGGAGACCGTAAATCTCGACGGCGTAAACCCGGCAATGAGTGTTCTGCTCACACCGCTCGTACAATCATCACTAAATTCACGTGTGAATCCGGTCAAGATGGTCGAGGGCCGGCAATTGGCTGTGAATCTTCCGATCGCCGCGACACAAAAGAATTTCGTGGCTAATGTCAGCGATATTCGGGCGGAGATCATCGAAAGCGAACTGCGTCTTTACGTCACATATCAGATGTCCGGCGGTGAGTGGACAGGCCCCGCCGAACTGCCCGCCGCTCAATAGCTAACGCAAACCGGGGTTGTGATTCTCGTCAAGTTGCAGGTAGACTGACACACGATGAGAAACAAGATCACAACCCTATTTGCGATTTCCATTCTCCTATTAACCGTTCTAGGCTGCAGCAGCCTCACTCCGCTGTCCGGCCTCGGCGGCGGTTCTGAGACAAGCTCAGGCACGACGCCGTCGGGCGATACCATCGGCTTTGAACGCATCGGCATCGAAGAATGCGATGCGATCGTCGATGAACTTGCCGCGCAGGCCTCCGCCGAGGACGACGGCTATATCGTCAAGAGCATTAAAGGCTATTACGTCGATAAGATCCGCGAAGCGCTGAAGAAAAGCGTTGAAGAGAACAAGGGCGACCCCGAAAAGCTCAGGAAGGAATGCGTTAATTTCAAGGCCCAACTCGACCGTTATCGGGCTGAGGAAGCCGAGAAGCAGCAGTAGCATTGGCAAAACAAAACCCCGCTCGCAAACCGGTGCGGCGGGGTTCAGTTCCGGCGAACTCGAGATAGCATTACATGCTCATTATCTCGGATTCCTTATTCTTTGCGAGTTCATCGATCTGGCCGATGTATTTATTGGTGAGCTTCTGCACTTCGTCCAGACCGCTCCGCTCCTCGTCCTCAGATACCTCTTTGTCCTTCAGCATTTTTTTCAAGGTGTCGTTTGAGGCATGACGGACGTTGCGTACGGCGATCCGGTGCTCTTCCGCAAATTCATGGACCTGCTTCGCCAACTGCTTGCGGCGTTCTTCATTAAGCGGTGGGATCGGCAGCCGGATCATCTTGCCGTCGTTCGACGGGTTGAAACCAAGATTCGCCGAAATTATCGCCTTCTCTACCACGCCCAGCTGCGATATGTCCCACGGCTGAATGGTAAGCATCTGCGGCTCAGGCACAGCGACCGAGGCCATCTGGTTGAGCGGCGTCGGCGTGCCGTAATAGTCCACCATCACCGAATCCAGCAGCCCGACCGTCGCACGTCCTGTGCGCACGTTCGCCAACTTCCGCTTAAAATCTTCAACGACCGAATCCATCTTCGGCCCCGTATCTTTAACAACTGTGTCAACGCTCATAGATGTGATTATTATCCTGCCGTGGTCGCAGTGTCGCCAACGGTGACCAGTGTGCCGACCGTCAGATCGCCGCACACTGCCTTAATTATATTTCCCGGTTGGGTCATGTTAAAGACCATGATCGGGAGGTTGTTGTCCATGCAAAGCGAAATCGCCGAGGCATCCATTATCTTCAGCCGCTTTTCCAGAACCTCTTGATAGGTGATGCGGTCAAACTTCTCCGCTTCGAGAAAAACGTGCGGGTCAGCCGAATAGATGCCGTCCACCTTTGTCGCCTTAAAGATCACCTCGACGCCCAGTTCACAAGCGCGAAGCGCCGCCGCCGAATCAGTAGTGAAATAAGGATTGCCGGTACCGGCCGCAAAGATCACAACACGCTGCTTTTCCAAATGCCTGATCGCACGCCGGCGAATGAAAGGCTCAGCAAGCTGGGGAATATCGATCGCTGACATCACACGCGTATAGACGCCCAACTTTTCCAATGCATCCTGCAGCACGACGGCGTTCATGACCGTCGCCAGCATCCCAATATAATCGGCCGCGCCGCGGTCCATATTTCCCGCGGATTCCGATACTCCGCGAAAAATGTTGCCGCCCCCGACCACAACCGCGACCTCGACACCCAGTTCGTGAACTGCTTTGATCTCTTGGGCCACGGCCTCTGCGAACTTCGTGTCAATGCCGTAGGTCTCGCCGCCCATCAGGGCCTCGCCCGAGAGCTTTAGTAGGATGCGTTTATAAACGGGTTGCATTTCGGCTGTGTCCCTTAAATCGCAAGGGCGGCGGAACATTTGTCCACGCCGCCCGCCAAATTGCTAGTTGACCATCGAAGCGACCTCGGCCGCAAAATCATCCGCCTTTTTCTCGATGCCTTCGCCCATTTTATATCGGGTGAAGCGGCGGACGGTGATGTTTTCCTTAATGGATCCGATCTTTTCGGCGACAAGCTCGCCAACCGTCTTGCTCGGGTCCTTTACGAAGGGCTGATCCAAAAGAACCGTCTCTTCGTAGAACTTGTTCAGCCGGCCCTCGATGATCTTGTTCAGAACGTCTTCGGGCTTGTTCGCGTTCTTCGGGTCGTTCTTAAGCTGACCCAGAAGGATCTCGCGTTCCTTTTCGAGCTCCTCCGAGGGCACCTCGTCGCGAGTTACAAAACGCGGATCCGACGCCGCGATGTGCATCGCCACATCTTTGACCAGTGCCTGAAACTCTTCGCCGCGAGCGACGAAATCGCTTTCGCAATTCACCTCGACCATAACGCCGACCTTGCCGCCCATGTGGATATAGGATCCGACGACGCCCTCGGCGGTTACGCGGCCCGCCTTTTTACCGGCGGTCGCCATTCCTTTCTTACGTAGTATTTCGATCGCCGCGCTCTCGTCGCCGCTAGCCTCGACCAGCGCATTCTTGCAATCGACCATCCCGGCCCCTGTTTTTTCCCTGAGGGACTTAACTGCACTTGCTGTGATATCTGCCATAACTTGCTCCAATATTATTGCGGACCGTTGCCGCCTTCATTAATTACCTTGTTGTATAAAAAAACGCAGCCAATTCGCCGGTTACGGAAAAAAGCCACGTTTGGTCAATTTGAAACGAACTTTCTATTTTGCTGCCGCTTCGTTGCTTTCTTCCGTCGCATCGCTGGCTTCGAGGACCTCTTCGACGGCTTGGGAAGCCGAGGTCTGGATCTCGGCATTCACCTCGCCCGCGTCGCCGTGTGCTCCCGGTTCTTTGCCGGGTGCCAAGCCTTCATCTGCGTCGCTATGCGTAGCCTCTGCGGTTTCCCACGTCTGGTCCGCGACTTTTACATCGGCCTTGATCTCGGCCCCGCCGCCCGTAAGGGCAGCTCCGATGTCCGCGGTTCCCGTTGCCGGCGCTTCCGCAGGTGCCGGTGCGGTCGCTTCAGTCGCTGCCGGGGCTTCCGATTCCACAGCCTGCTCACCCATCGTGCCTTCCGAACCGACCTGCTGGCCTTCCAAGATCGCATCGGCTATTCGCGAAGCAAAAAGCCGTATCGCACGCAAAGCATCATCATTACCGGGGATCACATAATCGATACCCTCTGGCGAGCAATTCGTGTCCACAACCGCAACGATCGGAATTCCCAGCCGATTCGCCTCTTTAACGGCGATATCTTCCTTACGGACGTCGATGATGAACATCATGTCCGGCATACCGCCCATGTCCTTGATGCCGGCGAGGTTCTTCATCAGGCCTTCGTGCTCGCGGTCAAGCTTTAGACGCTCTTTCTTGGTGAGCATTTCGAAGCGGCCGTCTTCACGCATGGCTTCGATGTCTTTGAGCTTTTTGATGGACTTTTGGACGGTTTGATAGTTGGTCAACAGGCCGCCCAGCCATCGATTGTTGACGTAATATTGCCCACAGCGTTCCGCTTCTTCCTTGATGGCGTCCTGTGCCTGGCGTTTGGTGCCGACAAACAGCACTTTCTGACTGGGCCGCTGCGTTATCGATTCCTGAACGTAATCGAGTGCGTTCGCAAAAAGTTTCTGCGTTTTCTGTAGGTCGATAATATAAATGCCGTTGCGTTCGCCAAAGATGTACTCTTTCATCTTCGGGTTCCAACGGCGGACCTGGTGTCCAAAGTGAACCCCTGCTTCCAGGAGTTCTTTCATCG